>CASBQC010000130.1 GCA_949127805.1 Nostocales cyanobacterium PMM_0081 | reverse complement strand
CCCCCCCTCTCAAGAACTCTCCCCAGTCCCCAGTAAAGAGTCCCTGATAATTTTGCTTTTTTCACAATCACATTAGCTAAAAAACTTACTGATTTAGCTGTAAAATGATTTGGTGCTTGTAAAAGACAGCATCGCTAACCAGGGTTATAATAAATCATCTGGCAGACAAGCCAGTATGAAGCGCATCTGCTTTTGGCTTTAATTCCCTTGCGATGTCTAAGAACAAAACGTTCTGAGTTTACGCACTCAATATCGTTCCTAACAGTTCCCAAAGACTTCGGCTTTCGTATTCGGTTGATATCAGTTAAGTAGTAGTAGTAGTAGTAGTAGTAGTAGTTTGCTTTCCCAAGTATTGCAACTAAAATTGTAAATTCTGTCTTTTGGTAGATGCCAGCGGTGCTTTTTGAATAGTACTGGTTGTACGTTTACCAAATTTTCCGGTAAGGGGATACTTTTACAGTTATCGGGGTCTGGTGTGTGGCACAAAATAAAAATAGGTTGCCTATAATAGGTTAGCTTTTATTAATGCCACAATAAACAAACACGTCATATGAGCGCAGGTTGCCAGTAAAAGTAGTAAGTACAATTGATGCGTTCAAGACCTTTTAGCGATACCTATATTTGGGTGTAGTTGGGTTTTAAGAGCGGCGGATTTCTGTATGTCAGTAGTTCCTCTGTGCTTTGTGTCAGTACATTGCTAGCATATTCAAAGTAAAAACCCAGTACTTTTTAAAGGTCTAGGGTGTGTTACGTGGTTTATGTAAAACTGTGCAAAATTTGAGTAAAATATCTGGTTCAATTAATTGGTTTGTTGTTATACATATAATGTAGCTTGCCCCATTGCTGTCTAGGCAATTGCTCCTCACACAGCAACCGCCCTCTAGAGAGTTAAAACATGCTTAAAACCCTTTTGCTGTCAGGATGGTTCCGCGTCAAACCATTCACCAAGTATGTTATCGTTGTGCTTTTGATCGCGCCTTTAGTGGCTGCATCGGGTCACTCTAGTTCAGCGAAACAATCACAGGTAGCTAAAATTACTCCTGGGTCAGAAAACTCTGACTCAGAATCAGTGGAAATAGCTGCTGTTGACCCGCAATTATCACAAGTAGATAAAATGCAGCCTTTGACAGCAGAAGATGATTCTCTGTCAAATGATAAATTTAGTGTTGACCGTTTGGCAGCTGTTGAACTCGCACCATTAATTAAGGAAGAGGCATCTATTCCCGATCCCTTGGCAGCGGTTGAACTCGCACCATCCACTAGTGTATCTGCTAGTCAAAATAATTTAGTGCAAAGATTGAAAGCTGCTAAAATCAAGTCTTTGACAAGGGAAGATACTGTTATAGCAATAGATAAGCCTGCTGAATCATTAGAGGCAGCGACAATTTCACCGGGAAGTGGGCGATCGCAATCAAATACAAGAAACATAAATGTAACTCCCAAGCCTGATGAGTCTCAAACAGTACAGATAGATCCGATAGGAAGTCCTTATCCTATTCCTTGGCAATGGATACAGTCTACTCAAGAGGCTATTGGAACTAAGGGTGGTGGAGTGCGCTATTACCGCAGTGTACCTGTAGTTTCTCCGGATGGTAAGTATGCTGTTTATAGCCGCGTCCAGCTAGAAGTCAAGCCCCAAATGCACAATAGCCGGGTTAGCAGTGTTCTGTTTATCGAAGATAGGCAAACCAAGAATTTACGGGTGGTGTCTTCCACTTCTTATAATAGAGATGCGCTATTGAAAGTTAGGGTATCATCACCAGATCCTAATGTTGAAGGGACTATTGGGGTTTTAGTTCCTGTCAGCTGGTCTCAAAAAGGCGATCGCTTTTTAGCACGTAGATTTGAAGCGGTATTTAATACATCCGATGCTTCCGATAGCGCGGTGATTTGGGACCGACAAAAGAATAACACTAATACTGTTGCCCCTCACGATGGTAACGAACAACACGATAAAATTTCGGTGTTGTTAGGTTGGAGCAAAAATCAACCTGATAATGTCATGTTCCGTACTGGTGAATTAGGAGATGAAAACTGGCCTTTAGTGACAGTTTCTAGCGATGGTAAAACTGGCGCCGCAACGGAGATAGATCAGCCTACTACTTATGGTGAACAAATCACACAAGTTTGGGCAGGTCCACAAGTCGCTTATCGATAGTTTATACAAAATCTTCTTATTATTCTCCCGTTGTAGCGATCGGCTATGACGGGAATTTTTTTTGAATTAGGACTTACGCACTCCTTACCAGAAAACAAGACTTTGAGATTGCTTCCTTAGGTCGCAATGACGGAAATACGTAGTCCGTGCGTAAGTCCTGTGAATGATAAAGTCAAATATATAGCAATTCTAGATGATTCGTATTGAAGAACGAGCAAAATGGAAGAATATCTGAAAGTCAGTGAAGTGATTGACTGGCAACATCCGACAATTGTGGAACTTGCGAACAATATTGCATTAAAATATCAAACATCGCAAGCGATCGCCAAAGCTTGTTTTGAATGGGTAAGGGATGAAATTTTTCATAGCTACGACTATCAAATGAATCCTCTAACCTGTCGAGCTTCAGATGTACTCAAATACAAAACAGGTTATTGCTTTGCAAAGAGTCATTTGCTAGCAGCACTATTAAGAGCTAATAGCATTCCCGCAGGATTTTGCTATCAGAGATTGAGCATTAACGATAATGGGGAACCTTATAGCTTGCATGGTTTCAATGCAGTGTACTTACCTGAAATAGGTTGGTATCGTGTTGATGCAAGAGGAAATCGTAAAGATATTAACGCTCAATTTGTCCCACCAAAAGAACAATTAGCTTACAAAATTAAACTTCCACAAGAAGCTGACTTTGATAATATTTTCTCTGAGCCATTTTCGATAGTTGTGGACACTTTACAAGCTCATAGTCGATGGGATGATATACTTCTTAAACTTCCGGATGTTCCTTTGGAATTGTTAGAAAAGTATAATCTGGTTTTGAGAACTGATGTTAATTAACAATTGTAGAGACGTTCCCCTGTAGAGACGTTCGGTCCGGAACGTCTCTACGACGGTTTCGATGTTTTTAGTCAGATTAATCATTAGTTATTGTTCAAATTAGAAGCAGTAAAATTACTGAGATTTATCGTTTTTTTCACTCGTGAGTACAGTTTCTTTAATTCGACGAATGGGTAAATTGGCAATCAAAGCGGTGGTTCGTTCGTTGCTTTCTAAAGAAAACTCCAAACCATCCATTTCAACTTCTACGTAGCGACAAACTATTTCTAAAATTTCTTGCCGCATTTTTTCCAACGTCTGAGGATCTAAATCAGCGCGATCGTGAGCAATCACCAGTTGCAAGCGACGTTTAACTTGTGTGCGACTGGTGTCAGAAGTGCGAGAAAAAAGTCTTTCGAGAAATTCAAGAATCATTGCGGCTAGGTGTGCGAAGACTGGAAAATTAAACAATCTTTGTCCACAGCAATCTTCTCAAACGAGTGAAGATATTATCTGAGGATGAGTCAAGCTCAAGAAATTCAACTGTTTCCCCTTCCAATCTCCGAGCAATGTTTTCAAAGGCTGTGGCAGCTAAAGAGGGAGTTTCGCTTAATACCAAAGGTTCCCCACGATTGGTGGAAACAATCACGCGTTCGTCGTCGGGTATTACGCCAATCAAGGGAATTGCCAGAAGTTCCTGAACATCTTGAACAGACATCATATCATTTGCCCGAACCATTGCGGGTCTGATGCGGTTAATTATTAAATGAATCCGCTTGATGCCTTGTGCTTCTAGTAACCCGACTACGCGATCGGCATCGCGAACGGAAGCAATTTCCGGGGTGGTGACAATTAAAGCTTCTTTGGCTGGGGCGATCGCATTCTTAAACCCCATTTCAATTCCCGCTGGACTATCAATTAATACATATTGATACTTTTGCGCCAGTGCATTCACTAATAACTTCATTTGGTCGGGAGTGACGGCATCTTTACTGCGGTTTTGTGCCGCGGGCAAAAGTACCAGATTTGGCTGCCGCTTATCTTTAACTAAAGCTTGTTCTAAACGACACTCTCTTGCTAAGACTTCCACCGCCGTATAAACGATGCGGTTTTCTAGCCCTAGCAACAAATCTAAATTTCTCAAACCAAAATCCGCATCAACCAAGGCTACTTGATGCCCCATTTTGGCTAAAGTCATACCCAAATTTGCGGAAACTGTGGTTTTACCCACGCCTCCTTTACCGGAGGTTGTAACAATAATGCGAGTCATGATCGAAACGCGCTCAATTAAGAATCAGAAAATATACACTGAAAGAAATTATGGCTCTTGATTAATCCTACTTAATTGGGAGCGGGAAAAATCACTTGCTTTAGAGATGCGAATTCCTTCAGGGGTAATATGTGCCACTTCTGGGTAAAATTGCATCGGCGATTTTTCGGGTGCCCGTGCGACAGCATCGGCAATTCGCAGTTGGGTAGGTTCCATTTGTACAGCCATAATTAGACACTCACGATTGCCACCGGCGCCGGCGTGAGCAATTCCACGTAGACGACCCCAAACGAGAATATCTCCATCTGCGACTACAATACCACCTGGATTTAAATCTCCCAAGATAATTACACTGCCTGGGTGACGAATTTCGAGTCCAGAGCGCACCGTCATTTGTAGATAAAGGGCATCTGCTAGGGGTTGTGGGGCTGTTGCTGAGGCTAAATTAAGAGTAGATTCAGGTTGTAATTGTTCTACAGAATAGCCAGATGATACGGCAGCGATCGCTGTTTGGCGACGGCTGGTAGAAACTGATTTTAACTGAAGTTCGACATCATTTAAAGATTCGGCGAGTTCTTGCAGTTGTCTGGTATCCAACAAGCGATCGCGTGCGACTAGATGCACTGGTGTATTAGGTAAACGAAAGCGATCGCCTGCTTTTAGCCGCAGTTTCATTTGTTGCCAAATCTCAGACCAACTGACTTCTGAGGGAGGCACTTGAGATTCTGTTGGTAAAATTAGTAACAGCCTTTCTGACTCACTTTTCCACTGAACTTGGATATTATTATTTCCCGTGTTATCTAACAGCGGTAACTCAGTGAAATCTACATCCGCAACAGTATTTGATTCTACATCTTTACTCTGGGCAGAATTTGCTTCATCCTCGGTAGGTTCAGAATTAGACTTTAAATAAACCAGGACAGAATCTACCTCCGGATCGGGAACGACAGAATTTGACTCATAGTCCCCTGGGGTACAATTTGCCTCTACGTTAGAAAAGTTAGAGATTGACTCTGCGTTATTATCGGCAGAATTTAAATCGGAGATAGCATAATCAGGAGTCATGCAATACCAGCCAAAACAAGCGAACGCACTGAGCAATTACTAATGTTAGATTAGTTGTAGGCAACAACATCCTCACCCAGTATTTTTAGTTAATCTTCGATATGTAGTTGCCAAAGCATCAGCATCTCCGACATTACCCGGAAATAGCACCACTGGCAAATTAGGGAACTGCGGATGATCGTTGGGAGTAATAACCATCGAACAACCAGCTAAAATTTGACCGAGTAAACGCGCTCTTGTTAAAGCTAGACCATTACTCAAGACATCGTTTGAGGTAATGCCACCCTTACTGATTAAGAATCCTATATCAGATGGTAAACCCCGGACAATATCCATTAATAAGCCGGAAACCTTTTCTCCAAAGTCCAACCGTGTTTTTACATCTTTAAAACTAAGTTCTTGACGACTGGTATAAACTACTGGTGTTTTTCCAGCCTTGTGTGCCCTTTGTGTAGTTTCAAGAATCTCCGATAGTAGTGTAGCAGATTGATTTGGCTCATCAAGCAATCTTTGTACATTTACTTCGATTCCGACTGTAGCGTCTGCTTGTAATAATTTTTCTAACTGCTGAGTCGTTTTTTTGACATGAGAACCGACGATAACTGCACCTGGTTTGCCTTCACGGACATAATCAGCCATATTTTCGGGGGCGATCGCTTGGTTCGGTAACGCCGCCAAAGCAGTTAAAATACTCGCAGCACTGCGAAATAAAAAGCGTTTCCCAACACTAGCAGCACTCAGCACATCTTGGGCAAAGCGATTTAAATCAGCTTGAGTTTCACCATCAACCACAGCGCACTGATTACCATTCAGTTTCATTAGCCGATCCAGACTACCAGCACGAATATCAGCGAGTAAAAATCTTTCTACCGCATCAGCATTAATACGTCCTTGAGTTTTTTCTTCTACATACTTAGGTAAGTAACTGTAATGGTAGCCAAAAACCGAATCACGAGCAAATTCAGTTTCATGAACTGGAGTTGGTATGCCATCGATAATTAAGTAATGTATACTATCGCGGGTGATGCGTCCTCCTTGAAAAAACGCGGGTACGAGAAAATGAGCATCAAACGGACCGAGTTCAGCGGCAATAACGTCAGTTTCAATCGGGTAATGTCCGCGTAAAGTCGAATCTGAACGACTTACAATCAGAAAATAGTTAATTTCTTCCGCTTTTAAGGCTAATTTTAAGTTATGGCAAACTTCTTTAGTCACAGATGCCGCTGATTCTGGAGGCAGTGACCTTGTATTCGTCAGCACAAAGAAAATTGGGGAATCATCCTGCAATCCAGTGCGTAAAGTTTCCACATCCCAGCGCATCAACAGCAAGCAACTGTGGACTGTTTGAGAACCTGTAGGGTCATCATCCAAAACAATTATTTTTGGTTTTTTACTCATTAAAATCAACTAGAAGAATGTAACTTTTTTATCTCTGTTTGGATTTCAGCGGCAATCTGCAATGATTCATTTAGAAGTTGAGCGTATTCGCTTGCCTGACTACTAACATGTATTGCTTGCAGATTCACTAAATTATTCACAAATAACTCTTGGTTATTTGCCAGTAATTTTTTATTATCTCGCAAAATTCGCTCTGTTTTCAAAGCGCGAACTAAATCTTCTCTAATAAGTTGCAAAGCTGCGATAACATTGTCCCTATCATTGATGCTACTTTCGTTTCGAGATGTTGCCAGTTGATCGTTAATATCTATTGCTTGAATAACTCCATGATATTTATCAACTTCATCTAAAAGTATTGTCAGTGCCTGGGGACAGGTTTTTCGCCGCCACAACCAACGTCCAAATAGCACAGTAATTGGTACGATAGTTAGTAAGCTGATTCCGATTAAAATTGAAGAACCAATTGTCGGCAAAATAATAAAGGCATAAATAAAGCCGACAATTATCGGGGTAAGTGCCAAAGCCACAAGTATTTCATTGAGAAAAAATCCCCATCGTTTTTCTTTATCTTTGATAATAGAGGGTCGAAAGACATCATCTGGATCGAATCCAGTCAAACGTCTAAGTTCCCCTTTAGTAATTTCTAAACCTAACAAATCTGGCTGCACAACTGGATACTCCTGCGGAAGTGCGAGTTGCGTATTCATTTTAGTCGGCTTTGGTACCCAAGTAATGCGTATTTTCTGCATTATTGTTAAATCCGCAAACATTAATACTGATAAAAGGGTGGAGTTTAAAGGCAAGCTTTAAACTCACAACCCAGATAAAATATTTTGTCTCAGATAATGCACCCTTACCTACTGTACAGACGTGAATAATCACGTCCGTATAATGGCTACACGAGTACAGAGACGATTTCCAGAGTGATTGGTATTTTTATAAATAAGCGATCGCATTAAGTAAAAATAAGAAAATTAGCGATTTGTATTGAAAGCGAAAGCGATCGCTTGTATTCTAAATCCAAATTTTTGCTTTCATTAGACATCGACGGAATTTAATGATGCGTTATCTGAACCCTAACAGACTATTCTGTGCTACGTCTCTACATTCATTTTCACTCCTATGTCTATTGTTAATATCAAGCCGATTGCATCGATTGAGAAGTTCTTAAATCAGAAAAGCCTGATTTCAGCTTTTTTGAGCTATCGTACTCTCAAGATATACTAATTATAGAGAAGCGCGATCGCTTCTTTCTTATATAGTTTAGGTCGAACTCACTTACCCTTATGCCTAATAAAAATTGGATCAAGAAGTTGACTTGCTTAGTCGCGATCGCTGGTGTCACTACAGCCATCGGTTTTCCTGTTTTAGCCAAACCCAAATTATTCTATCCACGTTATGCTCTTTTTCAGCCTTCTGCTTACAGCAGCGTTCCCTATCGCAATTCCGAGAAAAACATTGCTCAGACCCTGATACAGGATAGTAAATTTTCCAATCTTGTGGATGAATTAAAGCAAGCAGGTCTTTTAGATACTCTCAAACAACCAGGTCGGTTTACAATTTTTGCCCCGACGGATCAAGCTTTTAACGCTTTACCTAAAGATGTCTTCAAGCGATATAGCCAGTCAGAAAACCGAATCAAAGTGTTGAAATATCATTTGGTTGCCGGTGAAGTCACTGAAGATAAAGTGAATAGTGGTGCAGTAACCACTCTTGAAGGTGAGCCGATCAAAATTGTTATTGACGACTCTACAGGCACTGTCAAGTTAAATGATGCTAACGGTAAGTATCCTTCTACCGTCGCAAGCAACGGTGTGATTATTGAAGTTGACAAAGTACTTCTACCACCTGATTTTTAAGTTTAGCCTGTGAAGGCGAAAAGCAAGTATTGCAAATTTGAAAAATGTATATAACTATTGCGGGATAGGTATTTTGCCTATCCCTTTTTAAATACTACGTTACTGATTTGAAATATGTGGAGGTTGTAACTATGACCCAAGCGCAAACCGAACCAAAATTATACACCTTTGATGAGTTTATCGAATGGTATCCAGAAAACTCGGAAGTCCGCTACGAATTGCATGATGGGGTAATAGTCGAGATGCCTAAACCTAAAGGGAAGCATTCAAAATTAACAGGCTTTCTCATCTTAGAGTTAGGAATAACTATTAGAGAAATGGGTAATCGTGGTAATTGGTTTATTCCCAGAGAATCAATTGTTAAACCACACCGTGACAAGTCGGGTTACGAACCGGACATTATTATTTTGAATGAAGAAACTATCGGCACTGAAACACGCTGGGAAACTCAATCAATTATTCAAAACGCGACTTCGGTAAAATTAATAGTAGAAGTTGTTAGCACCAACTGGCAAGACGACTACTACGACAAACTTCGTGACTATGAAGGTATGGGCATCCCAGAATACTGGATTGTAGATTATGCTGCTTTAGGTGGACGTGATTTTATCGGCTATCCTAAACAACCTACTATCTTTGTATGCGAGCTAATTGATGGGGAATATGTAAAAACAATGTTCCGAAAGAATGACTTAATTAAATCCCCCACCTTCCCACAATTAAACCTCACTGCACAACAAATTTTTGATTCGGTTTCACGGGAGAAGGAAGCTTAACTTTTATCATGTTCGGTTGATCAATTTAGGGCTTACGCAAAAACTCTCCCAAACTCTCAACTTCTGCGTTCTCTGTGCCTCTGCGGTTCGTTTCTTCATCATTCTGCGTAAGTCCTACAATTATAAAACAATCCAGTTGGTGTTAAGAAATTGGTGATTAAAAATGGTATGCATGAGACGTAGCAATGCTACGTCTCTACGAGGATTTGGGGCTTAATACCAGCGGAACAAAAACAAAACCAGGAATTTGCCACATTCGGTACAACTATTGCCAATTTCCCACTAAGATAAAAGGTGCCCAGTAATGGGGATGATTGTATTTCGTATCTTTCAGGTCTTTTAGCAGACTTAGTTGTGAATTCTGCACTACTTGGGCTTTGTTTATTTTCTTTGTTTTAGCTTGCTCTAATTGCCGATACAATTCACCCATGATTTTGGCAGTACTTTTATCTTCTACTGACCAAAGTGTTGCCAGGGTACTGCGAGCTCCAGCACGTACTGCTACCCCAGCTAGTCCCAAAGCAGCTCGTTTATCTCCACTCGCTGTCTCGCAGGCACTGAGAACCAATAATTCGATTGGTGTACCTTGATTTAGGGTACTATTTCGCAGTAAGTTTCCAAAGTCTATGACATTAATTCGTTTATCCCAGGAAAGGATAAAAGTATCCTTAGCTTGAGAACTAAACTGACCATGAGTAGCAAGATGGACTATAGAAAAACCAGAACCAATAATCTCTTTTGTGAATTTTTTACTGGTGAAGTTAGCGTTGAGGATCGGCTGAGATGGAATTCCAGAGTTTTTAATTTGTTTGAGTTCCTCTTCCACAAATATTAATGGCTTAAATTGTCCTGTAAATTCTTTGCTAACTTTGCTTAATCCCGCTGTTAGCGCTCTTAACTTAATCTCAGCTAGCGGTTTGGGATTGACTAGTTGCAAACCAGAAGTTACAGCAATGGGATACTTTTCTATTAAATAATTTTTGCCATCGTAAAGGATAGACATAGGGATATTTCGCAACTCACCATCCAAGACAAAAACTAAGTTAGTGACTTTACTTGTGAGCAATTCTTTTTCCAGCGGTTGAATTAACCAGTCATATAACTTTTTGTATTCTGGTAAAAAGCCCTCTATTATACTGTCCGGAGTTTTCAAAGAACCCTGCACGTTTTGTACAGTTTTCTCAACAACTTGCTGAGAAATCTGTTTTGTATAAAGGCTTAAAGGTTGATTAGGAAGGCTAAGAATAACCTCTAAGCGATCGCGCAAAACAATTGGATAAATAACTGCTGCTGTTTTGTCTACTTTATCAATCTGTTTAGCATTTCCTTCTACACAAGCTTGTCGAAAAAAGTTGTTGAGTTCAGCTATTTGCAGAGATTCAATTACATCACGAGCTTGAATTAGCAATTTTTGGCGTTTGTCATTTTTTACTTCTTTATTCAAACTAGCAACATATTGTAAGTCTAAATCAACTAACTCTCGGTAAATTGGCTCGACACGATCGCGAAAAGAAAACTGTACTTCTGCATTGTTCCCAACTAAATCACCGCGTAATGACCCAAGAGCATTATAGGATTTAGTATAAGCTGCGATCGCTTCTTCTATATCTCCTTGAGTATTACGTATTCTTCCCAACTGCCAGAAAAATTGATAAGCTATGTCTGGTGCTTCAAAATTTGAAACTATACTCAAAGCCTGTTTAGTAAATTTTTCGGCTTGTGTTTGTGGTGTTGCTTCAGTTAGTTCATAAAGTCCACCACGATTTCCCAATGCATAAGCTTCAGATCGTTTGTCTCCTAAAGTTCTGGCTTGTTCTGTGGCTTTAGTTAAGATTTTATCAAGGTCGTTAAAGGTTGGGAGTTGAGAATTAGCACCCAGGGTCAATTTTTTGCTTTGAGCTAAGTTAATAAAAGTTTGAGCAAAATTAATTTGCTGATATACTCCGCTACGACTGGGAGATAAGCTAATCAATTGAGAATTAAGCGATCGCCATAATTCTTCTGCTGCTGACACTTGCTCAAGTTTCAGCAACAAACTTAGTTGATTCAGTTGTGCTTGCTGCCGTATCATTGGCGATGGAGACAACTTTATCACGTTACTATAAGC
The DNA here is from genome assembly GCA_949127805.1 of Nostocales cyanobacterium PMM_0081. Taxonomy (GTDB): domain Bacteria; phylum Cyanobacteriota; class Cyanobacteriia; order Cyanobacteriales; family Nostocaceae; genus Hassallia. The sequence goes on along the minus strand of CASBQC010000130.1, from coordinate 9,598 downwards.
AGAAGCAGCTTTTTCTTCGTAATTCTCTCTTCTAGTGCGAACTGGTTCTCTTTCAGCTATCTCTCGTGCAGTGTTACCTATACTTAAATAGGTAGCAGCTATATCTTGGGGAGAATTCAATTTTTCAGCTAAATTTAAACTTGTTGCCAAAATGATTTCTGACTGTTCTGGCTGATTTACTAATCGTAGCAATTCCCCAAGGCTTCTTAATCCTATGGCTACAGTTATAGAAGGAGATTCATTGTCAACTTTTTGCAGCTTTTGAGTTAACTTTTCTGTAGTTAGTTGACCTAATTCTTGACAACTTTTTACTCCTTCAATCTCTTTATTTAAGACTTCTAACAAAGTTTTGCAAGCGCGAGGATAAAGACCCAAATCTTGCATTGCTTGAGTTTGATTTATCTTGCTTTGAGCAACTTTTAAAGGTTGATTAATTTTGCCATAAATATTCGCCGCTTCTTGCCAAGAGTTGAGAGCATTTGCCGATTGTCCTGTTTCCCTTTGCAAAGAACCAAAAACGTCTAAACTTTGAGCTTGAATTTGGAGTTTTTCTTTATTTTCTGGCTGGCTTTTGAGAGTTTGTAGACTTTGGGCGATCGCATCAGATGCTTGTTCCCATTGTCCTAGTTGTTGATAAGTCAAAGATAGATTACTCAACGCCATTGCTTGATTTAATCTATCACCTTGAGCCAGAAAAACATTAGCTGTTAATTTCCATGCTGCTGCCGCTTCTGTGAATTTTCCGTCACGATATAATTGAGTCGCTTTGTTAGCTTGCTGTTGGGCATTCTGCGGACTTTGGACAATAGAAATTGATGCAGGAACTTTAGCGTTAGCGTTGGCGAAGCCTCTCGTAGAGAAGCTCGCCGCAGGCATCGCAGGTGAAATTGCCGCTGAGAGAATAAATAACAAAGCTGCCAGAAAGAGCGATCGCTTCTTGAAGGATTTTTGGAAAGTCTGACGTGAGACTTCAAAACCCTTGGAACCTAACCCCCCTCCTTGCCGGCGACGAAAGGGCAGTTTCAAAGCCTCTCGGACTGTGGGAGAGGGGTTTGATTTTCTCGCACTCTCTACCCCCAACCCCTTCCCTACTAGGGAAGGGGAGCAAGAATCAAAGCCTCTCGGACTGTGGGGGAGAGGTTTGGAGAGGGGTTTCAATAATAAGTCGCATATCGCGTTCTTATATATTCTTTCGATAAAACTCTTCAATTTTCGACTAAATCCAGATTTTTTATACACGCTTTATTCCTCCTGTCAAGTTACATAGAAAAAAATCTTAACGCGCAGGACAAGCAGCAGCAGTGCTAAAAGGACGTTGAGAGCCAGTATTGGTAGGATCGTATGCGGTGAGAACCACCTGACCTTTATCGTTGAATATCCATCCTTGGGCAGGTACGCGTGTCGTAGTCGGATTGGTTGCAGATTTTATAGTTCCACTACGAGAATTTGCTGTACTGACAACAGGTTGTAACAAATCAACGCGAACATTATCACTGCTGAGAGCTTCATTGGGAGTTGTTGGTAAACCCCCACGTCCGGTGACAACAAATTCATTGCCGAAACCTTGTTTACAAGGATTTTGAGCAATTTGTTGTGTGCGATCGCTCACAGTTTCTGGCAATTCAACTAACCCGCGACTGGGGTCAACATCTGGGGAAGTAACTTGTACGTTACCACCTAAAGACGGATTATCTCGTGAAATGGCAGTGATGTCACTTGTAGGTAATTGTCTGGGTTCTAAATCGTTAGGACGTAATCTCCGCAAATCTGCTGCGCTGAGTGGATTTATTCCAAACCGAATACCATTAATTCTGACTTGCCCACCGCTACCGTTGCCAGCATTGGCGGTAATGTCATTATTCCGGGGAAAAGCGATAATAAAAGGTGCATCGATTCTGATGTTACCACCGTTTCCGTTTCCACCAGCAGAAGTAGAAATTTCGCTATTGCCACGCAAAAGTAAGTAGTCCCGGACATTGAGGGTAATGTCCCCACCATCACCAGAGTTAGTAGTAGCCGTGAGACTTCCTTGATTCTCTAAATTGATAGTGCGTGCCGTAATTTCTAGATTACCCGCTCGCTGCGTGTTTTCACTTCTTACTGTCACCGTACCCCTATCCCTGACAATCAACTTGCCAGTATTAATTATCAAGCTTCCTCCAGTACCTGTGCTTTCTGGGGTTGCCCCAGCACTTATTTCACTTATGTATCTATTGTTTGGTGATAACCCAAAAACTTCTACAGAATCTTTGGCACGAATTCGCAATGTACCTGCATTGCCCTGCCCTTGAGTAGTAGCGGATACTCGTCCTCCATCTCTTACCCGCAATCTATCAGTTTCAATCGTTAAAGTTCCGCCGTTACCCCCTCTAGGTGGAACCCTTTGTTCATCTTCATCTACTTGAAAACCTGCAAATATGCCTCCGGGGAAGAAATTAGCATTCGCAGTTTCATATACGTCGATATCTGAAGCGCGAATTAATAAATTGCCAGCATCACCTTGACCGAAGGTAGCTACTTGCACCCTAGCGCCATCACCCACACTTAAGCGGGGGGTATCAATAGTCAAGTTACCACCCTTGCCCTCTCCTGTGATGTTTACCTGAGCAAACAAGCCGGCAGGATTTCTAGTTGGCTGTCCAGATGCTGAGGGACTTCCAAAGACTTTTCCGCTCACTTCTACTGACTCGGTGGCGTTAACTCTGACATTACCCGCGTTTCCTTTACCAGAGGTGGTAGATCCTACTTGAGAACTTCTGATCACTAACTTTTTCGTATCGATGGTTAAGTCTCCCGCATTTCCCGTGGCTCCTGGAGAGACATCAGCATTTATATCACTGGATTTTCCAGGTTCTTCTGTACCCAGAACTTCTACTAAGTTGCGGGCTTGAATATTTACATTGCCTGCATTTCCTTCTCCAGAGGTTCTGGAACTGATTACAGAACCATTAGTTAAAGAAAGTGACCCAACATCAATAGCGATGTCGCCACCATTCCCTCGTCCAGCATTAGCAGTTATGAGTACAGCGCCATCTTTTAAAGAAAACGACTCCGCCGAAATTTGCACGTCACTGCCATCACCTAATCCGCCAGGGTCTACATTGGCGAAGATTCCAGTATTTTGACCTGTAAAAGAGACAGATTCCCTGGCTTGTATCGAGACACTACCAGGATTTCCTTGAGCATTAGCAAAGAAGCCAGCTTGTAATTGAGATGTATCGGTTAAGGAAACTACTCTACCATCAAGTAGAATATTTCCAACATTACCGGTTGCTGGCACTCCTTGACGGCTTCCGACATTGCTGAAGATAAAGCTGAAGTTAGCAAGGGAGATAGTATCTTTTGCCTGCACGGTAACATTACCAGCATTACCCTGTCCAGGATTGCTTGCTTCCAGTCGAGCATTGTCTAACAAAACCGACCCTGCCCTGATATTAATGTCTCCAGACTCACCTTGACCAAAATTTGAAGCATCCAGTTGTGCTTGATTAGTTAAAATAAATGAACCAGTTGTAATATCGAAATTGCCACTATTACCAATAGTTCCTGTATTTACGTTATTCTCTAGTCGGCTTTGATTTATTCTCGTTTCGACCGTAGCATTCAGCGTAATATTTCCCGCTGGATTGTTAACCGTTCCTAAACTATCGGCAATGCCGGCACTGAGTAAGCTTTCTCCAGAGATTCCGATATTTCGAGCGTTGATATTAATACTGCCACCACCCAATTGGTTAGCAATCACATTGATTCCTGCCCGATTGGTCAGAGATACATCACCTCGCTGTACCCCATCGGGAAAACTCAAGGTTTGATTAGCATTAATTCCAACGGTTCCCGGTGCTGTCAAACCTCCTAACTGTACTCGACCTCCAGTAGCCTGCAAAACACCGCCATCTAAATTGACATTTCCACCCACTAAAGTTAGGTTCTGTCCTGCTGGTACTTCCAAAGTGGGGTTATTAAACCCACTCGATGCACCATTTAAACCAGCAGTTTGACCAAAACCCTGCACGCGAATTTCTTCGGGGTTATCTCGAAATCGTAAACCAACGGGAATATTCACGGTTAATAAAGGTGGTGCCTGGGGGTTGGTGGCACTAAATTCAAACCCGTTGTCAAATAGAAGACTGTTTGCCGAACTTCCCAAAAAGGAACCACGCACATCTAAACTGGAATTGGGTCCAAAGAAAATTCCGTTAGGATTTATCAAGAAGAGATTGGCGTTACCTAATACACCTAATGTCCCCAAAATATTCGAGCGATTTACCCCAGTGACGCGAGTGAGAATGTTTGCAACCCCGTCTGGATTGGAAAAATAGGCTGCTCTTCCAGCATTGACGTTAAATTCGCCAAAACTGTGGAAAAGGTTTCCCCCACGTCTCGCACCTCCATTAATCTGATCGATTTGATTGATGGGAATGCCGTTAATCGCTTGATTGGGCTGTCCAACTGTGGAACTTTCTGCACCCAAACTGTTATCTGGAGTGATTTGCGCTTTAACGCTGGTCATCAAACCAAAGGTGCAAAAAAAGGTTAACAGAAAGAGCGTTTTCCAACTCTGTTCCATATCATATTACTTTTTTGTCTCTGGCAACAGATTATCCTTTTCCTGTCAATTAAAATGTCAAAAAATGTTAACGCGCTGGGCAAGCAGCAACAGCGGTGCCTCCTTATAATGCGTGAATTACTTAAATGAGTAAGTCAAATGGCATTTTGAGTAAGTCAAATGGCATTTTGCTTGCGGAAAACACCTTTAGGAGTAAGTCAAATGGCATTTTGAGTAAGTCAAATGGCATTTTGCTTATTAAATTCGACTTGAGCCTTGACTCTCACTGTGACTTACAGCAGATTGCAACAGGCGTGAGGTACAGATTATTGTAAGGGCACAACAGTGTTGTGCCCCTACCTGTGTACCTCAATTACTCTCACTATTTTTAGAAGAATCCTCGTCTATGAGTGAGCGAGGAGTGACAAACAATATCATCCACATGAAAAACATAAACTCGTAGATACGTACTTGTTGACCGCGTGCGTCGGCAGAGATCAGGCTTTCGTTACGCAACCGGATAAAGTTTCGTAGGTTCAAATTGATGTTACCACCGTCACCTGAGGCAGTTGAGGCGCTGAGAACTCCGCGATCAAGGTTCAAAGTATTTCCTGTAATGGATAGATTACCACCTTGTCCCGTACCACTGCTATTGGCGAATATTCCGGCTTGGGAATTAGGAGAACCTAATTGAATCTCAGCTTCCGTTCTACCACGATTTTGAGCTATTGCTATTTGGTTAAATATATCAGCAATGCTTGGGTTACTACCTGAGATATTCAGCCTATCTCTCACAATGAGTTGGATATTACCTGCATTCCCAGTGCTAAAAGCTGTGGTGAAAATTTGTCCTCCGCTAGTTATATCAACGACATTGGCATTAATATTTACACTGCCACCAATCGAGTTACTTCTAGTGTCTGCTCTAACGCTTGCCCCGTCTGATATACGTAAATTAGGGGTGTTGACTGTGATGTTTCCGCTCGCACCTCTAGCAAATTGCTCGCTGGTTGTCGCTAGGGTAGTGTAGGGAAAACTGTTAGCGCGATCGCTCTCTGGACGAGGAATTTCTGGTGCATTACCTGATATTTCCACGAATTCTGTTGCATTAACGTTTATGTTGCCGGAGTTCACACCACTAAACGATCTAGAAGATATTTCTGAGCCACCAGTTAGAGAAACAGATCGTCCACTAATATTTATATTACCAGCATTACCTACTTGCGTAGTGTTGCTGCCTTCCTCACCGACAGCAGTATTCACCAAGGTATTTTGAATCGAGATTGGACCTGTTGAGTTGAGTGTAATACTTCCAGAACTTCCCCGCGTAAAAGCTGCACTAACGAGGGAGCTATTATTTGCTAATGAGATTTCATTATTACCTTGGAGTGATATGTTTCCCCCATTTCCCCCAAAGCTGGCAGCGCCAAAAAAGGCATTATTTAAAAAGATACCACCACTAGCATTAAGTGATATATCTCCGCTACCTAGTGATTGACCCTCACTAAAAGTGGAAATTACCGAATCGACTGACTCGAGACTTTCCCCACTGACAAAAATTGAGCCGTTAGCTTGTAATGATACATTTCCAGAACGCCCTCGCCCACTACTTCCAGCATTTAATGCCGGAAGGCGACCCAAATTATTTATAGAAATATCACCAGCTGCTTTAATATTGATATTACCAGCATTGCCTGTAGCATTATCAGCAACTGTATTGCTTAGTCTGCTAGCTTGATTGATTGTTACTGTTCCTACGGCATTAAGGGCAATATCTCCTGCAACAGTTTCAGGTGTCCCTAAACCTTCCCCAATACCAGCACTTAGGATACTTCCTCCTAAAATGTCTAGATTCTTGGCATTGACTGCAATATTACCGCCACCAGCCCCACTTACAAATACACCTGAGCGATTAGTAAGGGATACCGAAGCTCGCTTCACATTATCAGGAAATCTCAAGCTGAGATTATCGCCATCTACACTCAGCGCTAAAGTACCAGGTTCTGCCAAGCCTCCTAACTCAACTCGTCCACTATAAGCATTCAATTGCCCACCATCCATGCTGACATTACCACCTACCAGTGCCAAGGTCTGTCCTGATGGTACCTTAAGACCGAAATTCGATGATGCATTGGTGATGTTACTGGGATTATCTCGAAATCGCAAGCCAACGGGAATATTCACAGTTAATAGTGGTGGTGCTTGCGGATTCGTGGCACTAAATTCAAACCCGTTGTCAAACAATAAACTATCCGCTGTGGTGGCAAAAAACGAACCACCAATATTTAAACGAGCATTTGGTCCAAAGAAAATACCAGCCGGATTGAGTAAAAATAAGTTCGCGCTACCTTGGCTTTGAATCAAACCATTAATTTGAGATAAAGAACCTCCCGTCACACGGTTGATTATATTTTGCACATCCAAAGCATTTTGGAAAACAGCCGAACCACCATTGGGGACAGAAAATTCTCTGAAGCTGTGAAAAAGGTTTCCTCCAACTCGATTGCCATTATTGATAGTGAAATTTAAGTTATCCGGGTTGGTAACAGTTGTAGATAATGTTCCATCAGAAGAAACTTGCGCTCTAACGGTGGTCATCAAACCCAGAGTGCAACAGGTTGTCAAGATAAAAAGCGTTTTCCAATTCGGTTTCATAATCTTTTGTGGTAATAAATTTTCAAAAGGTGTGTTGTTGATTTGAAGCCCCTCAGGCTGGAAGCCTGGGGCTATACGGACGAAGCCTGCCTTCGCAGGCTAGAATTGTTTTTTTCTGTATTTAGCCCATGTTCGCGAAGCGTGTCCCTTAGGACAAGATGGGCTTTGTTTGTGTAGCCCCAGGCTTCCAGCCTGAGGGCTTTGAGAAAACGCTAACCGAACCGCATTGGAACGTCTCTACAAAAAATTAGGATTTTCATTTATTTACCAACGCCTAAAAAGGACTGTAATTAACTGAAAAATACAAACCTTGCTCTTGCAAAGTGCGATCGCTCGAATTCCTAATTCCGATTAAGGGAAAACCATAATCAAGACGAGCATTAAGCTGATTACCCATTTGCCATTGCAAACCTACCCCCGTACCAACCAAGGTATTCGGATCGGGATTAGAATTGCCTGAACTATTCCAACCAATGCCAAAATCGATAAAGGGCACTATTTGCAAAAGTCCGTCTACCTGATTTACCCGCAAAATCGGTAATCTCACTTCCGCTGAAGCAAAAAAGCCATTATCAACCAAAAACTGATCCTGACGATAACCCCGGACGCTTTGCAATCCACCAATACTAAATTGCTCTAAAGGTACAAGGGATCTGGTGGCAACCTGTGCGTCAGAACGAAATACAAACAACGTATCCGGTGCTAAAAGTCGCACATACTGTCCTTGTCCCCTCCAGGAGAAATACCGACTATCAGGAGGTTGGCTGTTGACGGTAGCATCAAACAACCCTACCCCAAGATTAAATTGAGAACGAAGGGCTAAAACTTGTTGGGGAGTGCGTTGTGTATATTCTTGAAAAAACCGCAATACTGATAAGCGAGTTTCCCCATTCTCCTCAGTTCCAGGAGAAATCGGAAAGTTTTCTCCTAAAATTTGGGTCTGGCTTTGCTGTCGAGATAAAGTTAGACCTAATGCTAATTCTTGGGTAGCAGTTTCAATTATCGGCTGGCGGTAACTCAAATCTACATAAAAATAGTCACCCACAAGATCAATGCGATCGAAGGGTGGTTCAATTACGTTAGTATTTGCGAATCCGCCAGATAAAGTCAGTGTACCATTGTGGGGATTGAGCGGTACTGAGTAACTCAAATCCAAAGTGTTGCTACCATCGGTATTAGTATATTGTGCCGTTGCGCGATCGCCAAAGCCAAATAAATTGCCTTGGTTGATGCGAACACCCCTACGAAAACTACCTACGCTAGGAACACGACCATTATCAACAAAAAATTCTGTTCTAAATGAGTCCGCTTCTACTACCTTGACTTCCAGTAAACTCTGTTCTGGACGTGACCCAGCAGACAGTTCAACAGAAATATTTTTAATCAAGGGGTTAGTTTGCAATACTTGCAACGCTTTCAACAAGCGATTTCGATTCAAAGGTTTAGAGACACCAAGTCTAATCCGACTGCGGATGTATTCTGAGTTCAACCGTCGATTACCTGTTACCTTAATGTCTTCTATTCCACCTTCAATAACCTCAATTTTGACAACTGCACCCTCTCTATAAAAAATTTGGTCAGCGGGAATAAAAGCACCAGAATTGATGTACCCCGCATCAGTGTAGAGCTTCGTGATTGCAGCCTCAACTTGTAACAATCTTCCAAAGGTAATCGGTGTATCGGTAAATTCTTCTGTAACCTTTCTTAACTTTTCATCATTAAATGCTGTGTTACCTTCAAACTCAAACTTCTTAACAGTGATACTTCCAGGAATCTCTGGACGTGGTTCAGATGAAGGAGGTTTGAAAGGAGTTTCCTCGATAGGAGTTTCTGGTAATGGTTGGGGAATCGGAATTGGTGTTGGAGGTGGTGGTATCGGTGGAACAGGAACAGGATTAGGAACTCGTCGAGATGGTTGGGTAATCGGAATTGGCTGTGTTGGTGGTGGTATCGGTGGAACAAGATTAGGAACTTGAGATAAAATAATAGTTGATGCTGTATTGTTATAAGCGGGAGTCAGAAATTCATGAAAAGGTATTTCAGCCTCAATAAGTTCACTACACAAGCTTTCAGCTAAGGCTTTATGACCAGAAAAGCTGATTAACGCCTCCATCATCAACAAAGCAGTTAGATTATTCATGCACCTGTGATGCTTGCCCAGAATCATAGTATTATGTACTCCTCAGCAAAAGTTTTGTTATTCAAGGCGATCGCTGTATAAAAGGGAACAGACAATAATTAATTTTAGTTAAAGTTTATTTACCACATATTGTTATTTCTAGTCACTAGAATCATAATAAAATTTAACTCTCCGCTCCGGGTAAAAACCTAGAAGTGTCTTTCCTTCGCTGTAAATTCAAACGAAAAATTAATTATTTGTGAAGCTGAAAATAATAT
>CASBQC010000129.1 GCA_949127805.1 Nostocales cyanobacterium PMM_0081 | reverse complement strand
GAAGGATGAAGGATAAAGGATGAAAGAAGAAAAGAATTTTTCCTTTTTCCCTTTTCCTTTTTCCTTTTTCATTTTTCCTTTTTCTCTTTTTCCTTTTTCTCTTTTTCCTTTTTCATACTTCATACTTCATCCTTTATACTTTTTCAGACGGTTAATCAACTTGCTTTGAGAATTATTATTTCTGCTAGCTGTCGGTCCTTTTTCTGACTCTTGTTGCTGTTTGGGTACGGGTTTTTGCAATCCAAAGCCGTTCAAAAGTTCATTCAACTTCAAGCTGATATTCACATAAAAACCGCCTTGAGACCTATAGCCAGTGAAGTCCCGGTCATCGACGCTACCGAAGCTGTAGCCCAGACCCACGCGCAAATCAGGTGTTAAATAATACCCAGATTCTACAGCTACGCCAAATTCATCGTAATTAGTGCCGCTATTGGAGTTTTGCCCAATCCAGCGTCCTTCTACTGCTAAATCAGTGCGATAACCAAGTCTGTAACTTGCCCGCATCTGCGCCAAATTCACTGTACCGTCGTAGCGATCGCCATTTAAGAAGGTGACACCATTACGAAGAGCATATTTGCCGTAAAATTCCCAACGCCAGTTAGGGGCATAAATCGCTTCAGCAGAGAAGATATGCCCTGTAGCGGTGGTGCCGGTCAATTGCGCTTCTGGAATTGAGTCAAAGTTTTGCCGCCATTCATATTTGAGCAAAGCGTTGAATTTATCGTTGCTGGGGTCGCGGTAAGCTATACCAAATCTCAAGTTTGCGGTGTCGCCGAGGTCTTGGAATCTGACTCCATCGCCGACGATACCGGCATTTGAAGGTAGAAAGACGTTTGCCTCACCTGCTTGTTGAAAGCGAACCAGTGCGGTTAAAGCGGGGGTAAGTTTACCGGATGCAGCGGCGGAAATAACTGTATTATTGCCTTCGTCGCCATCACGATATTCAAATCTCGCGCTTGCTTTGAAATCAGGATTATCAGTATATTGAAATCCTAAACTATACACTGAACCAGCAAACAGTCCTAGTGAGGAAGCGCTTTGACCAACAGCGTAATATTGTTCGTTGCGGTTTCCGGCGGCGGTGGCGTTAAAGATATTCTTGAATATGTATTGGTATCCAACATTCACCTTTAATCCGGGGGCAACCCGAAAACCTTGATCTAATCCTACGGCTCCCTGACCTTGGAAGCCATTGAAACCAGATAACACCGAATAGCGACCTGTAATGGCAGTATCTTCAGATAACTTGCGATCGAAAATCGTATCTAAGGTAGTGAAGGAGTTGCCGCGAAGTAACTCGCTATCATCATAGAATTGGTGTGCCAGTCGCACTGTCACGCCTTGAAAAGCTTTCCAATCTAAGCCTAAGGTAGTGCGGTTGGGATAAAGTGGGTCAGAGCCATTGATATTCAGTTCATTTTGCGCCTGAAAGGTCAATGATTGAGTTAGAGGCAATTTGAGGCGAGATACTAACTGATTAGCATTCCCACTAAAGCGATTGCTGACTCTATCATCACGCGATCGGTTCACATACTCCACACTCGCATCTGCATTTCCTATTCTTTGCAAAATGCCGGCGCGGAAGGTTCTCAACTCATTACTAACTCTGTCCCCAACTCGTGTTTGTGGTTGCGGATTGAATAAGTCAAAAAAGTCTACAATCCTACCTGTAGATCTGCCGTAGTTTTCTTCTTGGTCGTAGCCGACAGTAAAGCTGGTGGTATCAGTGACTCTTGCCAACAACGACGCGCCGTAGCGTGTTTGTCCGGGTGAAAAACTAAAGGTGGCGTTGTTCGCGAAGTTTGGCTCAACTCCTCGGTAATAAGCACTGGCGCTTATTCTGTCAGCAATATTACCAAATGCTTCTAAGCGATAAGCATTACCTGTCACTTCTCGACCAGTAATCAAATCGCTGTTAGAACGGGCAAATTCCCCAATAATCCTACCTCTATTCCCCAAGGAGACTAAGAAATCTGCTCCATACAATTCAAAATTTTGGGCGCCTTGGTCTTCTCTTAAATAGGAACCGGCAATGTAAGTTTTGCTTTCCAGATCGTTGGAGAGATTATATTGCAGTCGTCCCCCGTAAAGCTTGGAATTTTGACCGCCATCATTTTGGTAGGTGACGACGACTCGTCTAACCAAAGTTGCGCCAAAGGGATTCAGGTCTGTTGAGAGGATGGGACGGCGAAAAAGTAATGTGCCGCGATCGTACTCTATTTCATAATCTTGTCCGCGATACAACTGTTCGCGCTGAACTACTGTACCTGGACGTTGAATTTCCTCTGCTTCTACATAAACAATTTCACTTCCCGGAACAATCAACCGCTTGGAGAGGAAATAATTTCCACTAGTTCCGTTGGGGACGAAGGTATCGCGCTGGAAGCCTTCGATGTTATTGGCATACAAACCAGTTACCTGTAAGTTGCCAAAGTTGTAGTTAGCCTTAAAGCCGTGTAATTGGCGCGAGGTTGCCGTATACAACTGCGAGGAGCGGTTGAATTCCTGGGTGTTGTAGTCCCCCCACATGAAGTAGTCTGGCTCTGCCCCAGGCACTGAAGAACTGCGCTCAAAGCGGGCGTATAAGCTATCTATGGAGGGGGCAGTTGAGGTGAAGGTGGAACTATCGCCGTAGACGGGATATTGTTGTTCGCAAAATTGAATTCCACCAAAGAGGCGATTTCTGCCTTCGCAATCTTGGTTGAGGGGACGTTGACTGTTGTATGCGCCGGTAAATAACCAATCCCCAACTTTACCTGTCGCAAACACCGCACTATAGAAATCGACTTGGGTGCCGCCAGTCCGACCAGGTGCGAGAAAATCGCTATAACTACCGAAGTAATCAGTTCCCCGCTGTCCAATCCGCAAATTGATTATCCCTGTCACTAAGGATGGGCGCAGGTAAGTTGTAAATTCAACTTGGGTATAAGCTTCTAATGGCTGGCTGCCAATTAGTGCAAATAATGAGGTATCGTTTTGTTGGGGAAATGGTTGATTTCCGCCGGTTGTATTGCTGTCTCCGTAATACGGTATTGATGGTTGCCCGATCGCTTGCGGTGGTAATTGTCTAAAACGATTTCGGGTCTTAATTTTGTCTACCCCTGCCCGAATCCTGACTTGTTGGGGTTTGATATCTGATTGCAAAGTGGCGACGAATTCACCACCGATCGCTCGAACTTGAAATCCTGGTTGGTCTTTATCTTGGTCTGCCCCAACAAATTTCCCGGCTGTGGTGGTCAATGTCACCATCACATCTTTGGTGATGAGTTGACCTTTTTCGTCGGTAATTTGCCCAGAAAGCTTGATGGTAGAACGTCCATCAGCTTGAACTCGCGGATCGCCTACAGGTGTAATTTCAATTCGCGTTTTGCGATCGCCAATAGTCTGGGGTGTACTGCTGGGTAAGACTTCCTGAGTCGTTGGCGGTGCTTCTAGGGGTGTTTGTTGCGATCGCCCAGGAACAGTTGGTTGAATTGGGGAAGCCGGATTTTGTTGAAACTGAGTTGCAGGATCTTGAGGAAATCCGCCTCCTGGGTCTGGGGAAAGTTGGGAAATTTGCGAGATGAGGGATGGGAGGAGGGGGGGAGTGGGGG
>CASBQC010000128.1 GCA_949127805.1 Nostocales cyanobacterium PMM_0081 | reverse complement strand
GAATTGTCTAAGTCTATATTCTCAGATTGCAGGTATCTGCGTAACCCCACAACTTCACCAATGACTATTACCACTGGTGATAAAGACTCTCCAGCAGTTTGTTCTAGAATATTGTCAAGTTGAGATATGATAATTTTTTCTTGGGGAGTACCTGCCCAACGGATAATGGCAATGGGTGTTAAAGGCGATCGCCCATATCGCAGCAATTGATGTACAATTTCAGGTAGATTTCGTCCTCCCATTAAAATTACCAGCGTTTCTAAACGTGATAGCGCTTCCCAATCTAAAGCTTCTGGTTCATGGGCTGTAAACACTGCAAAACATCGACTTAAAACTGGATCTGTCAGGGGAATTCCTGCTAGTAATGGTGCTGCTAAAGCTGAGGAAATTCCTGGTACTACTTCAAACTGACAATTTGCGTTTTTTAACGCTTCAATTTCTGAAGTACAGCGTCCAAAAATAAACGGATCGCCTGATTTTAAGCGTACAACTTCTTTGTTTTGCTGACAATACTTGACGAGTAAGTTGTTAATTTCAACTTGGGGTGTACTTGGTTTACCACCGCGTTTGCCTACATCTAATTTGAGACAATCAGATGGTACTAATTCTAATAATTGGGCATCTACTAAGGCATCGTAAACTAAAACTTCTGCCTGAGCCAAGAGGTGATAAGCTTTGACGGTGAGGTATGCTACATCTCCTAATCCTGCACCCACGAGGTAGACTTTACCTTTTTGTTTGGTCATGATTTATGGAAGATTTTGAACCGCAAATAAACGCAGATATTAGAGTCAAATAGGGCGTTGGTGAATCAAAGTAGAGACGTTCCGTCGGAACGTCTCTACGATAAATTAAGGTTTTCATGACTTAATTCCGCAACGTCCAAAATAGTGTTAAAAGTTTAATTTACTTGTCTGATGTTGATTTTTTTAAACAGTTGATCGACTCGCTGAAGCATCTTGGAGTTTCTTTGTATTTGAAATAATTCTTTGGCTTTTTTCAAAGCAACGATCGCATCATCTAACTGTTGTTCTCTTGCTAAAGTTACTGCCAAATTATAATAGACGTAAGCATTTTTTGGATCGAGGCTAATGGCTTTTTTGTAACAAGAAGTCGCTTCAGTTGGTTTACCTTGATCGTCAAGCACATTTCCCAAACCGGTGTAAGCTTGTACATACTTGGGATCGAGCCGAATCGTTTCTGTATACTCGCTGAAGGCTTCTGTTAGCTTACCTTGATGGTACAATGCAGATGCTAAGTCATAGTGAGCCGATACATATTTGGGTTCAAGGCTAATGGCTTTTTTATATTGAGCGATCGCTTCTTCTTTTTTGCCTTGATCGTACAAAGCATTTCCCAAATGTGCGTAAGCTGGTGCATAATTGGGATCTAGGCGAATCGTTTCTGTATATTGTGCGATCGCTTCTGTTGTTTTACCTTGAGTGTAAAGAGCATTGCCTAAGTTATAGCGAGCTTTGATATATGTGGGTTCGAGACTGATGGCTATTTTGTATTGAGCGATCGCATCATCTAACTTATCTAGCCTTGCTAAAGTCAAACCCAAATTAAAGTATGCTCCAGATTCTTTTGGTTCTAGGCTAATCGCTTTTTTGTATTGAGCGATCGCTTCTTTTGGTTTACCTTGATCGTCAAGAGTATTTCCCAAACCAATATAAGCTTTAGCAAAATTTGGTTGCAACTCGATTGCTTTCCTAAAAGCTGCTTCCGATCCCTTTAAATCTCCTTGTTCATAAAGATTTACACCTTCAGAGAAGCTTGCAACTGCGTTTTTGTTAAAAGGTGCTAGCGTATCCGATACGTTTGGTTTGTTTCCTTCACCTACGCTGACAATCACACCTAAGGCAGTATTAATATTTGTCAAACATAAGCCGATAATAGTTGCAGTCAGCAAATTTGTTTTCAGCATTTTTACTAAAATAATATGGTTTAAATGCTTACTTTGTCTTTTACTACATCTATAGCGTTTCATAGTCTGCTGAGGTACAAATTTATCTGCGTCTATCTGCGTCCATCCTCTTCTATCTGCTGTTAATTTTTTCTTGCTGTACCTCACGAATGTGGGAATTACTACATCTATGATAATTTACTTGATCTAGCTGTCATTTTATCTAATAATTGAGTGATTTTCTCAACTTTTTCGGTTTGTCGTTGTTTTTGCAATAAATCTTTAGCTAGTTGCAAGTTTTTTATCGCTTCTTCCCGCTTTTCTTGCTGCATGAGAACATTAGACAGACGCAAGTAAGCATCAGCATATTTGGGACTGCGATTAATCACTTCACCAAAGATTTCTGCTGCTGATTCTAAATTACCTTGTTGCGTCAAGACATCTCCCAACAGCAAGCGAACCACATCATTAGTAGAGTTAATCGAAATTACTTTGCGAAAAACTGCTTCTGCACCTGGATAATCTTCTTTTTGATAAAGATTTACTCCTTCTTGAAACAAATTTGAAGTAATCAAGGTTTTCGCAGAGAAATAAATCAAAATGGCGATAGCGAGGATGACTACAGCAATAGCAAAAATTGAACTTGAGGGAATTCCTAACATAATTTTAAGCCAAAAGACAAGCAATAGGGAAAATTAGATATTCGACGAAAAACAGCTTCCAGATGAATTGATAAAATTTGGCGATCGCGCTTTTCTCTTCCAAGTCAACCGACTTACTTTGAAACCACATTAAACCCAGCGCTGCAACATGAGTAATTACCACGAAAACTGGATTAACTTCTGCAAGACGTAGCACACCCACCAAAATCATACCAACATAGCAAACAGTTAACACCCAAAGAGCCAGATTAAACACTGACTTTTGACCGAGTTGCAGAGTAAAAGTAGTGATATTGTAGAGGCGATCGCCTTCCATATCGGGGATATCTTTAAAGATAGCGATCGCAAAGCTAAATACCACAATAAACACCGTCAAAACCCACACCGCAGACGGAATTCCTTTATTTGTTTGCAACAGCCAATTAAAGTGCAAAAACAGCCCCAAATTTACAATAGCCCCCCGCACACTAAAAATACACAAAGCCGCCCAAAAAGGAAACTGTTTTAAGCGAATTGGGGGTAAAGAATAAGCCGTCCCAATCGCCAAACTAATAGTTACCAACCCTAATAAAAATGGTCCACCCAGCCACGCTATAGCTACTGCAAGAATACCCGCAATACCTACAATTAATTGTCCAGTGCGGCGCGTAAATTCCCCCGCTGCTATGGGCAAATGAGGCTTATTAATTTTGTCAATTTCCACATCTTCTAATTGATTCAACCCGACAATATAAACATTGCCACACAGACAGGCAATCCATGCTGCAAAAAGTTGCCCTAAGCTAGGAAAAGAAGATGACGTAGCGCTAGCAATCAAATACAAACCCAACACACTCAAAGTAGTGCCAATAATCGTATGTGGACGGGAAAACTTCCAAAAATAATACAACCAACCACCCACAAAATTAGAAGACCCTTGCTTAGAAATTTGACTCATAATAACTTTTGATTCAAAAGACTTTGATAGTTGATGGTTGATGGTTGATGGTTGATAGTTGTTGATTGATAGTTGTTGGTTGTTGATTATTCTCCTAACCACTAACCACTAACCACTATCTACTATCCACTAACCACTACCCAATCCCTCATTTATTTCCACACAACAACCCAAACCGAATTAAACCACTTTCATAACCACGACGCATTAACCCCAGGGATAGCGCTCCAACAATAGTACTCCAACCCGATCGCAGTAATCCGAAAATTGCTTGGGGAGTGAACGCCGAATCAATCACTATATTCCAAAATGGAGCGACAGCAATAGACCAATCAGCAGTGCGGATATTTTGTAATGGGAGTTCGCAAGCGATCGCTTCATACTCAGGTAAAGAAATCACATAAGGCAAACAATACACCCGGTAAATATCCTGCAAATGCTTTTGTTCATCTTCACTCAGCGGTAACTCATCAATCGGACGATGACACCAAGTCACCATAATCAAAGTTCCACCGGGTTTTAGCACCCGATAACACTCTTGCAGAAACTTGGCTTTATCCGGCATATGTTCGCCACTTTCCAGCGACCAAACCAAGTCAAAAGAATTGTCAGCAAAGGGCATTTCTTGAGCATTTGCCACCTGAAAATGACATCTAGACCCCAAACCAGCTTCTTGAGCGCGTTCCGTGGCTCTAGCGGCTTGCACGGGACTCAGAGTAATCCCGGTTGCCGAAGCATTAAACTTGTTTGCCAAGTACAGAGAACTACCACCAATTCCACAACCCACATCGAGGATATTCTCTG
>CASBQC010000127.1 GCA_949127805.1 Nostocales cyanobacterium PMM_0081 | reverse complement strand
TCAGCATTGCCAATCCAAACCCGACAGCAATAATTTTTCTTTCCAATGACCATTTCATATGTAATGCTTAAATGATGATTAATATCTGGTAAAGTTATTTTGTAATTAATATGCGAATTCTACTAGTTGAAGACAATGCGCGTTTGGCAGAAGCGCTTTTAGAAGCTCTAACTGACCAACTATATGTGGTAGATGTAGTCAAGGATGGGGAGTTTGCTTGGGATCAGATTAAAGCGATCGCCTACGATTTGATTTTGTTAGATGTGATGCTTCCGAAGCTAGATGGTATCAGTCTTTGTCAACGCTTGCGGCACCACGGTTATTCTCTACCTATTTTGATGTTAACGGCTCGTGACACCAGTACAGATAAAGTTAATGGCTTAGACGCAGGAGCAGATGACTATGTGGTTAAACCCTTTGATTTGCAAGAGTTATTAGCTCGCATCCGTGCTTTATTACGTCGAGGAAGTTCTACTTCTCCACCTATTCTGACATGGGGTAAGTTGCTTCTCAATCCTAGTACCTACGAAGTCACTTATTTGGATGTGCCTTTGCAATTAACCCCTAAAGAATTTAGTTTGTTAGAATTATTACTTCGCAATGGTCGTCGCGTCCTCAGTCGTGCTGTAATTATTGATAGTCTGTGGAAAAGTGAAAGTTCACCGGAAGAAGATACTGTTAAGGCTCATATTAAAAGTTTGCGTCATAAACTTAGAACTGTAGCCGCTCCGGAAGATTTCATCGAAACGGTTCATGGTTTAGGATATCGTTTGAAGCAATTGTCTTGAAGATAGGGGATAGGGCAAGAAGAGATTTTGATTCCTTTGTTGTAGAATGGGTTTTTCTTGGGGATCAGTCTGAAATTGGTAATAGCTGTTAACTATTACAATTTTTTTACATTATCAATCTTTGCTGACTTATGTCGGCTTTTTTTCTTTTTGAAACTAGTTGTAGAAGGCATTTGCAGGTATCTTCCCGATTTCTTCCCGATATTTTCTCCATATTTTCTCGATTCTTTCCTCAGGTTATATACTTCTGCGGTGTAACCTCAATATACAGTAACTATCATCACGAACGGTTGATATAACTGACACCCAGAGGTAAAAAACATGATAAATTATGCTGATAAACAAGAATTCATTCTAAGTCAAATTACACAAAAGTCTTTTCAACGAGAAGATTTTAGTGGATGTGACTTGAGCGGAATCGACCTTAGGGCAGTTGACTTAAGTGGAATTAATTTGATAGGAGCAGATTTACGTGGGGCAAATTTGAGTGGATCTGTGCTTGTTGGGGCAAATCTTAGTGGTGCAAATTTAAGCGGAGCCAATTTGCAGTCAGCTTATTTATATGAAGCTTCATTATGTGAGGCTAATTTGAAGAATGCTGATTTAACGCGAGCCAACTTGTGTTGTGCTTTTTTGTGGCGAGTAAATTTGACAAAAAGTAAGCTTTGGGGAGCATCGTTGTGCGGTGCAGATTTGAGCGAAGCAAATTTAAGTGAAGCTAACTTGATTGAAGCATCATTAATTGAAGCTAACTTAATGAGAGCAAATTTAGTGGGAGCAAAGCTATGTGGCGCGATTTTGCTCGAAGCTAATTTAAAGAAAGCTAATTTAACGGGTGCAGATCTAACTAGTGCAAACTTAACTGAGGCAAACTTAAGTGGAGCGAATCTTTGGGACGCAAACTTGATTCATGCCAAGCTATGGGATGCTATTATGCCTGATGGAACGATTCAATATCCTCAAATCATGTTTTGTTAATGAGTGATGAAGTCATTAGTCATTTATTATTGTCGTATTTTAGACTCATAACTAATGACTAATAATTAGTAATTAAAACTCACGTTGGGAAAAGATAAGGATTGCGATCGCTAACAAAA
Source organism: Nostocales cyanobacterium PMM_0081 (assembly GCA_949127805.1). GTDB lineage: Bacteria > Cyanobacteriota > Cyanobacteriia > Cyanobacteriales > Nostocaceae > Hassallia. Next base: position 9,355 of record CASBQC010000127.1, on the reverse strand, counting down.
TGACGCTGTAAAGCAAAGCATAACCAGCACTCGTAATTAGTGCCATTGAGTTAGGTAGGGCTGCGATACCATAAACAGCATCATTTTTTAAATCTAATCGAGATAAATCAGGCAAGATTAGATACAATCCTTGAGTAAGGCTTTCAATACTCTTATTGTTTCCCAAACGACCAAATTTTACTAAATCTTGAGTAATGTTCCCCATTAAATACACTGCAAATGTTAAGGCAGTGGCTAACAGGGAACTAGTAAACACACCTAAGGTAATAGCGACGGCAGTAATTAAGGCTAGTTGCAAGAATAAGAAAATGACGGCAATTAAAATGCTTGGTGTGGAATGAGGAACATTACCCAACTGCAAAAATGCTAGAAAAATTGCCGTCATAGCTGCAAGAAGTGTAGCTAGTACTGTTAATAACCCGAAATATTTACCAGTAATAAACTCAGTATGGCTGACTGGTTTGGTCATTAACACTAAAATAGTGCGTTTCTCAATTTCTTTGTTAACTAGTCCTGTACCCACAAATACGGCAACAATTAAGCCGAGGATATTCATCACTCCCAGACCAAAATCTAAAAACATTTTATCTTCTGTCGAGGCAGCAAATTCAGGAAGTAAGCGGATGGCAACGGCGAGTATTACCGTATAAAAACCGATAATATAGAGAATGCGATCGCGTACCACTTCCCGAAACACATTCGTTGCTAGCACAAAAATTCTGCCCAAATTCATCGCTATTAAATTGTTAGTTGTTAGTTGTTTGTGGTAGAGACGCTCCGGTTCCTCGCGTCTGTACAAGGGTTAGTGGATAGTGGGAGCGTTAACAAAAAGTATTACTAACTTTCCCCCCACTCCCCTGTCTTACTGCTGCGCTGGAGGATCGCCGGCAATAAATTTAGGAATGCGATCGCATTCAATTTCTGCTACGGTGGCTTTATCTGGTTTGCTCACGTTGGCAATGCTTGAGTTTGCCCTGGCTGCGATTGGGTCAACCCGACAAGACTTTTTCAGGTAAAATCCGCGTGCGTTAGAACTCGGACCTGTCCAGATACTCAACAAATCTAATGTATATCCAGATTTGGTATTAACTACACGCGGTCTAACAACCCATAATTCTTTTTCTTCATATTTTGCTAAGTTTTTTTCAATGACTCGTCTACCCAAATTTCCTACTTGTTGATCCGCATTTATTAGCCATCTTTCCACTTGCGACCAAGGTCTTCCAGCTACTTGTTCTTCTACTAATGGCTGAAGTTTATCGAGAATCACCACACCATTTGCCGGTATTTTATCTGGGGATTGTGTTCTAATCACAAAGGTACTTTGCTTAAAATTATCTGCCTGCAAACTGGGATATTCTCTTAACCAATTATCCATCACAAAGTAAAACTGAATCCAGCAACTTAGTATCATACAACTGGCTACCATGACTATTAGTTTTTGACGGGTTTGTGGCTTAGGAATCTGTGTTTGGAAATCAGTACCACTTCCTTCAAAAAATTCGGGAATTGCTGTAATTAATGCCGAAATGGTTGGCCAAAGAACAATTGTTCGTGGCGTAATTATATCTTCCCCTTGTCCAAAAGCAAAAACACTCACTAAAAATCCCGTTACTACTGCCCCTACTGGCATAAAAGTACCGGGGATTCTTAAAGGATCGTCAGTGGTATACCAAGATGTACCAGCAATTAAAAATAACCACCCGAAAAACGAAATTATATCTTTTACATAACCTATAGCCAAAGATGAGGCAAACCAAGAAAAAATACTCAAATAAATTAATGTTTGCCAAGAGTAAGCTTTCGGCGGAACCAATAACCTTCTTACTCGCGCATAAATATCTTCGATAAATTTAAATACGCCAAATAAATCTTTTAAAAACACAAAGTTCATTGTTTCCTCCTCTTAATTACCATTTTCGATTTGCACTTTACTAATCTTTCATCATCAATTTCAACAAAAAAAGTAAGTTGAACATAAATCTAATTTAAATTTTGGCATTTTCCATTCTTTACCTGATGAAATGATGTTTAATTTTCCATTCCTTACCTAAAGCGAATCAACAATATTATGACAATTGCACTATAACTGAGTGAATTCGCTATGAGGATGGTAGTCACTAAATTTGTATTCTGTAATTTAGCCTTGGTAGCACGCCGAAAGTTGCGACGTGGATATGCTTGAAGTTCTAATTCATTTTTTCTTGGTTCAGCTAGTGATACCAAGACAAGCTTTAGTAGAAAGTATTTCAGTAAGAAAGTAGCGAAGAAAATTATAAAACCAACCAAAATCATTAAGGACTGGACATTACTAGCCTGAAATTGATTAAAAAAGACATAACTGATTAATTGTGATTTTAAATTGATTGGTAAAACTGGCTCGATAAAGAAAAAAGTTATCCAACCAATCACAGCAGTAAATAGATTGATACAGATGGCATAAAAAATGCTAGTTTTTTTGTCAAATCTTAACCTAACATTCAAAACGTATCCTTCTATGGGTATGGCTACCAATAAAAATAAAAAGTCAAACAAAATGGCACCAAGGGGAAAAGTTGTCGGAAGTTCAGGAAATTCAAACATATTTGGGTGAGCGGTAAGGGTTGACTTGAGAGAGTAAACTAGTGAGATTGAGAATGATGGGGAAAATTATCGTTTCCCCTTGTCCACAAGTTAAAACTTTTATCCCAGTTAGCTAATGGCATACAAGCGCGATCGCCTGCTCGAATTGTAATTCCAGGCTTAATTTGGGGGTTGTTAAGAATGGTGCAAGATTTTAGATGCACCGGAAATTATCTCATTCTTCCAGTCTTTTACCATCTTTTTGTTCTTTTGGTTATGGTATTGCAAAACTTTACCAGACTGGAGGGTGGGGAAGCGTGGTGTGGGGGAATTACCGCGTTCCCCAATGCGAGCGTGCCCCATGCCCAATTGTGCAAAACCTTCGGTAAGATGAAATACTGCCACTTTACAGCTTTTCGCTATTATGACAAGGAACGGCGTAGGTATTCGCACAGCGCAAGTGCGTTCTGAACGGCTCACTGGTCAAATTCACGTTTATGATGGCGTGGGGAAAGGTAAATCCCAAGCTGCTTTAGGGGTGGTTTTGCGGTCGATTGGCTTGGGGATAAATACACCAAGCAATTCCAACCGAGTTTTACTGCTGCGGTTTTTAAAGGGACCAGAACGTGATTATGACGAGGATGGAGCGATCGCAGCTTTACAGCGCGGTTTCCCTCATTTAATTGACCAGGTTCGCACAGGTCGTGCCGAATTTTTTGGTCACGACGAAATCACCCCTTTTGACCGAGATGAGGCAGCGCGGGGTTGGGATGTGGCTAAAGGAGCGATCGCCAGCGGTTTGTATTCGGTTGTGGTTTTTGACGAAATTAACCCCGTTCTGGATTTAGGTTTGCTGGATGTGGATGAGGTGGTGCAAACTCTCAAAGCCAAACCCCAAGAGTTGGAAATTATTGCTACCGGACGTGCAGCACCGCAAAAGTTGCTCGATATTGCGGATTTGCATTCGGAAATGAAACCCCAACATCACCCAACCGCAAAAGCACTCTTCATTGAAGGTATTGAAATTTACACTGGTGCTGGCAAAGGTAAGTCTACTAGCGCTTTGGGTAGGGCATTGAAAGCCATTGGTAGAGGTATCAATCATCCTGGCTCTACTCGCGTATTGATTATGCAGTGGCTTAAAGGTGGCACTGGCTACACAGAAGATGCTGCGATCGCCGCTTTGCAACAGTCATATCCAGAGGTGGTAGATCATCAACGCTGCGGACGAGATGCGATCGTCTGGCGCAATTCTCGGCAAGAATTAGACTATGTAGAAGCCGAACGCGGTTGGGAAATCGCAAAATGTGCGATCGCTTCTGGACTTTATAAAACCATCATCCTTGATGAACTAAATCCCACCGTTGACTTGGAACTACTCCCAGTTGAACCAATTGTTCAAGCTTTGCTTCGTAAACCCCGCGATACAGAAATTATCATCACCGGTCGCTGCCAAAATCAACCCGCATACTTTGACTTGGCAAGCGTTCACTCTGAGGTATACTGCCACAAACATTATGCCAATCAAGGCGTAGAACTCAAACGTGGGGTAGATTTTTAAATAGGTTAGTGGTTAATTGATAGTTGATAGTTGATAGTTGACTGTATACTGTTAACCACGCTCCAACGCTCCCACGCTCGAATTAACAATGGACACTAATACACTCGACTTAATAACAGCAGGATTAGCGATCGCCATACTTTTAGGTGGGTTTTTGATGATGTTTACTACCATCTTCACTACCAAACGCAAGTAATTTAGGCGTTTATCATAATAAAGTCTTGATTCTGGAAAGCAATTCCTCAAAATCCACGGGTTTGCGAATAAAATCGTTTGCCCCGACAGATAATCCCTCGTTGATATCTACTTGATCGAATGCTGTAATCAATACTATAGGTATGTGAGATAACTCTTGATTTTGTCGAATTCGCTGCGTTACTTCACAGCCGTTCATATCCGGCATCATCACATCCAGCAATATCAAATTCGCAGGGCAGTTTTGAAGAGCCGTCAATGCTGCTCTACCAGAATCAGCTGTCTCTACCTCATATCCCTCGGCTTCTAAAAGTGTCTGAAGCAAAAATAAATTATCTGGCAAATCATCTACAACTAAGATACGAGGGGAGTTTGAGGCTTTTATGTAATGCATTTGAACTGACATTTTTTCGTATTGCAATATACATAATTTCTTCTTAAATAGTTAGTTACACCATCCGTTAGATAGATTTTTAGAAAAAATGCCGAAATAGTTAGAAAAAAATCTGACACTTTTATGGTATATGCAATCTCTGAAGTCGGCTTGATTTGGAGAAGGCGATCGCTTTTTGCATCACAAATCAATACTTTTTATCCTGGGCAAGTTCTTCTCTAGACATTCGCTTTTGTCAAAATCCGCTTTGACAGGGATGGGTAATCTAATATAGAATCTACGGTAAAGTTATCGATTTACAGTAATATAAATCTTAGTTTGATTGAAAGGAGCGGTAAAAATGGCGATCGCCCAACACATCAAGATTCATCCTCAAAAGCGCACACATCAAAGTCAACTGAATTTGTTGTCACTTTGGTAAATTGATAGACAAACAGTAATTAATTGGTTGATAAAGACTGAGAGTTTTTTTCTGACTCTGGTTTGGTGTGCTTCAGACTTGAGGTGACGTGCGATAATTTTGGGAGCGATCGCAAGGCACCGATAAGGGAGGCTAATTTGTACGGGGCTGATCCAAACAATAAACACCCGATGGAGGGATTTCCCCAAATCTGCTTCATCAAAAATACCGTTGTCAATCCGAATATTATTATTGGTGACTACACATATTACGACGATGCAGAAGATTCGGAGAACTTTGAGCGCAATGTGTTGTATCACTATCCCTTTATTGGTGACAAATTGATTGTGGGGAAATTTTGCGCCATCGCTCATGGTGTCAAGTTCATCATGAATGGGGCAAATCACAAAATGTCTGGTTTTTCAACTTATCCGTTTCAAATCTTTGGTAATGGCTGGGAAAAAGTCATGCCACAGATCGGTGAATTACCATTTAAAGGCGATACTGTCGTTGGCAATGATGTTTGGATCGGTTATGAATCTACAATCATGCCAGGTGTGAAAATTGGGGATGGGGCGATCGTCGCTGCCAAATCAGTGGTGGTGAATGATGTGCCAGCTTATACCATCGTTGGCGGCAATCCGGCAAAATTGATTAAGCAACGATTTTCAACTGAGGCGATCGCAGCACTTTTAGAAATCGCATGGTGGAACTGGAGTATTGACAAAATCTCGCGCAATCTTGAGCAGATTGTTTCTGCGGATATTGATGCGCTTAGAAGTTGTGAGTGAATTTAGACAGTAAAATGCGGTTTTCTACCTTTACATTCAGCAAGGGCTAACTCTTCCAGTAGAGGAAAGAAGTAATTAGAAATGCATATACTGCAATAATTACCAAGCAATAATCTTTTCAGCTTCTAGTTTTAGACCGACTAGGAGCTTTTTTTTCGGTTATTAGTTATTTCTATTAAGGCGTATGTCAAAAGAAATAAGAGCAATTTAACTATTCCTTGAGGCTAATAACAATTAGTTCTGTTGGCAGAGTGGATATCAAGGTTTGAATTGTTATTGTGTATTTGTTAGTGAAAAACCTTCACCAAATTAACGAAACATGAATATTCTTGCTTGGATTGTTTTAGGTCTAATCGCTGGTGCCATTGCTAAGGCTATCTACCCAGGTCATCAAGGCGGCGGAATTTTAGGAACCATTTTGTTAGGAATCATTGGTGCTTTTATTGGCGGTAGTTTGGGCGTATTCTTTAGTACAGGAACTCTTGCCCTAGCAGCTCCTACTTTCAGCATACCCGGTATTTTAGTAGCAGTTCTTGGTGCAATCGTTGCAGTTTTCTTGTGGAATCTAATCAACCGCAGTAGTGCTGTGTAAGAAATTAAATTGCAATTAATTAATAATAAACTTCGGGCAGTCTAACTATATTTATCCCTGAATTTAATAAAGCAGTAGCGCTTGCCTGTAGTCAGGTAGGCGCTTATTATTATGTTTTTGGGTAAAAATCAATTCTATGTAAAGTATGAAGCGGGTATTAATTCTGGGTGGAACGGGTGATGCGGCTGAACTAGCAGCGAAAGCTGCAAATCTAGGAATTGAGGTGATAGTGTCCCTCGCTGGTCGCACTCGTCAACCAAAAGATGTGGCAGGAAATATACGGATTGGTGGCTTTGGTGGTATAGCCGGATTAACTGCATATTTGCGTGAATCAAAAATTGATTTGCTGATTGATGCAACCCATCCCTTTGCAGCGCAAATCTCGCTGAATGCGGCTGCATCTGCGGCTGAGGTTGGTATAGGTGCGTTGATGTTGGTGCGTCCTACGTGGGAGCGAGTTATAGGAGATAATTGGATAGAAGTTGAAAATATTGAAGCTGCTGCGGCTAAATTAAGCGATCGCTCTAAGCGAGTTTTCCTCACTATCGGCAGACAGGAACTTGCTGCTTTTGCCCACATAGAGGATATTTGGTTTCTCATGCGGATGATTGACCCCCCACAACCGAATACTTTACTACCAAAAGGTTTACTGTTATATGATAGAGGACCTTTCACACTAGCAGATGAACGACAATTGTTGATTCAGCACGCGATCGACACTGTTGTAAGTAAGAATAGCGGTGGTGATGCGACTTACCCCAAGATTATTGCTGCACGAGAGTTGAATATCCCTGTTGTGATGGTACAACGTCCGGCAGTTCCCCAGGGCGATCGCGTTGCCAATGTCGAAGCAGCGTTAAGTTGGTTAATTAGTCATCTGAAGTGAGGTTCAAAACAAGAGTGCGATCGCACTCCCCTTTGGCATCGGCAGCAATTAAGGGGCACTTCACGCTATAAAAAGAATAATGAGGACTCAAAATAAACGTAACGCTCTGCGTCAATCACTGGCTGTATTCCGCTATAGTGGACGTGCTGTCAACTTGGTGTGGACTACTAGCCACTTTCTAACTATTATTCTTGCCACTTTAACTTTAGTGGCTGGTCTTTTGCCGGCGGCGATCGCCTACATCGGTAAGTTAATTGTCGATGCAGTCATTTTATCCGCGCAATCCCATACATACAGTAGTGATTTTGTCAATAATTCTCACCCGCTGATGTATGTTGCCTTAGAAGCGATCGCTGTTGCTTTACTATCTGCCACTCAAAGAGGACTTTCCGTCTGTCAATCTTTATTGCGCGTGTTACTTGGTCAACGCGTCAATGTTCTTATCTTGGAAAAGTCCCTCACTTTGGATCTTACCCAGTTTGAGGACTCGGAATTTTACGACAAATTGACCAATGCGCGGCGGGAAGCTTCCACTCGTCCCCTTTCTTTGGTAACGCGCACATTCGGCTTGGTGCAAAATACCCTTTCAATTATAACATATGGAGCTTTGCTTGTCAAGTTTTCTCTTTGGGCATTGCTAGCCCTAATTTTAGCCGGGATGCCTGCATTCTTTGTAGAAACGAAGTTTGCGGCTCAAGCTTTCCGGCTGTTTAGTTGGCGGGCACCAGAAACCCGCGAACAGCATTATCTAGAAAACTTGCTTGCCAGAGAAGATTTTGCCAAAGAAGTCAAACTCTACCAGTTGGGAGATATGCTGTTAGGGCGTTATCAGGATCTATTTAATCGGCTTTATGGCGAAGATCGCGATTTAACTTTGCGTCGGGGGTTGTGGGGATATCTATTAAGTTTACTTTCGACTGCTGGCTTTTACATCGCCTACGCTTGGATTGTCTTAGAAACGGTAGCGGGAAAGATTTCTTTGGGAGACATGACCATGTATCTCACCGTATTTCGCCAAGGACAAACTACTTTTTCCGGGGCATTGACTTCCATCGGCGGGATGTATGAAGATAACTTGTATCTCTCCAACCTGTACGATTTTCTTGAAGAAGAAGTACCAACGGCAAGAGGTAAAGCGACAAAAGGTGTCAAACCCAAAGATGGTATTCGTTTTGAGAACATGACATTTACCTATCCCGGAAGTTCGCAACCAGCGTTGAAAAATATATCTCTACATTTGCGACCAGGTGAAAAACTAGCGATCGTTGGTGAAAATGGTTCTGGGAAGACGACTTTAATTAAACTCCTGACTCGACTTTATTACCCAGACTCCGGACGCATCTTACTTGATGGCTTAGACTTGCAAGAATGGGATATTGATGTCTTGCGGCGTCGGATTGGTGTAATTTTTCAGAACTTTGTTCGCTATCAATTCACCGTCGGCGAAAATATCGGTGTCGGTGATGTGGAACGATTAGAAGATAGAGAACTTTGGGAAATTGCCGCCAAAAAAGGCATGGCACTACCTTTCGTAGAGAAGTTACCCGCAGGTTTTACAACTCAACTTGGTAAATGGTTCAAGGGTGGACAAGAACTTTCTGGGGGACAGTGGCAAAAAATAGCTCTTTCTCGTGCTTTTATGCGAGATAGTGCAGATATTTTGGTTCTAGATGAACCTACATCAGCAATGGATGCTCAAGCTGAGTTTGATATTTTCAATCATTTTCGCACTTTAACCAAAAATCAGATGGTATTGTTAATTTCTCACCGCTTTTCCACAGTGCGGATGGCTGACAAAATCGTGGTGATTGAAAATGGGGAAGTGATAGAACAGGGAACTCACGAAGAGTTATTGCAAGCTGAGGGACGCTATGCGAAATTGTTTTTATTGCAAGCAGCGGGGTATCAGTAGAGACGCTCCGGTTCCTCGCGTCTGTACTAGGAAGAGTGGGGGAGGGGGAAGTGGGGAGATAC
>CASBQC010000126.1 GCA_949127805.1 Nostocales cyanobacterium PMM_0081 | reverse complement strand
GAATCAAGGAATCGGTACGAAAATATTATCAACTCTTGTCAACTATCTTTTTGCAGAATTACAAGCTGAGAAAATTGCCATCGATCCAAACGTGAAGAATACTCGTGCTATCCGCTGCTACGAGAAATGTGGGTTTGAAAAAGTGAAAATATTGTCAAAACATGAACTACATGAGGGAGAGTATCGAGATAGCTGGTTGATGGTCAGAGATAGAAATAAATCATTACACTAAAAGAACTCCCTCACTATGCCGATCCAATCTTACCAATGACCCAACAACCTGCACGAATCTGTATACTTGGTGGAGGCTTTGGTGGTCTCCATACAGCCTTACGCTTAAGTCAGTTACCTTGGGAATCTACCCAAAAACCGGAAATCGTTCTGGTAGATCAAAGCGATCGCTTTCTATTTTCCCCCCTCCTCTACGAACTTCTCACCGGGGAACTACAAACCTGGGAAATTGCCCCACCTTTTGAAGAACTTTTACAAAACACAGGTGTACGTTTTTGTCAATCAATCGTATCGGAAATTGATATAGACCAGCAAAGAGTACACTTACAGAATAATCAAGAAATCCCCTACGATCGCTTAGTTTTAGCGCTGGGTGGAGAAACACCTTTAGATTTAGTTCCTGGTGCGTCATCCCACGCTTACCCCTTCCGCAGCGTTACTGATGCTTATAATTTAGAAGAACGTCTGCGGGTTTTAGAAGAATCAACAGCAGACAAAATCCGCGTAGCTATTGTTGGTGGTGGTTACAGTGGTGTCGAGTTAGCTTGCAAACTTGCAGACAGGTTAGGAGAAAGAGGACGTTTGCGTTTAGTTGAACTCAGCGATCAAATTTTGCGAACTTCCCCAGACTTTAACCGTGAAGCTGCCACAAAAGCTTTAGAAGCGCGGGGTGTATTTATTGATTTAGAAACCAAAGTTGAATCAATTACTCAAGATAGCATTTCCCTAGATTATAAAAATCAGGTAGATACAATTCCCGTAGATTTGGTAATTTGGACAGTGGGAACGCGAGTTAGTCCGGTAGTTAAAAATCTTCCCCTCAAGCAAAATCAGCGCGGTCAAATTACCACTACAACAACTCTGCAAGTAATTGACCATCCAGAAATCTTTGCTTTAGGAGACTTAGCAGACTCTCATGATATCGAAGGACAGCAAGTTCCCGCAACCGCCCAAGCAGCTTTTCAACAAGCTGATTATACCGCATGGAATATCTGGGCAACTTTAAGCGATCGCCCTTTACTTCCATTCCGCTACCAGCAGTTAGGGGAAATGATGACACTGGGGATAGACAACGCTACCCTCACCGGTTTAGGAGTTAAACTAGATGGTTCTTTGGCAGCTGTTGCTCGTCGTGTAGCTTACCTCTATCGGATGCCAACTTTAGATCATCAGCTAAAAGTTGGTTTTAACTGGCTAGCACGTCCTATCATCGATATACTTGCTAAATAGACTTTAATGTGATATAATAAAAGGTTTGCGAAATATTGTAGAGACGTTCCGCCGGAACGTCTCTACGAGGGTTACAAATATTGCTTCATAATAAGGTGCGTTACGCAGTTGTTAACGCACCTTATTAATTTAAAATCTACTTTACTTAAGCATTCAGCACTTGGTATTATGGAACGACCTAAAGTTATTTTTTTAGATGCTGTTGGTACACTCTTCGGAGTTAAAGGCAGTGTCGGTGACATTTATAGTCAGATAGCGCAGGAATTTGGTGTGCAAGTTTCTGCCGAAACTTTGAATAAAGCATTTATCCAAAGCTTTAAAGCAGCATCCCCACCGATATTTACCGGTGCAGAACAACAAGATATTCCTCAACTTGAGTTTAATTGGTGGTTGCAAATAGCTTGTCATACATTTGAACGTGCAGGGGTTCTCCCACAATTTTCTGACTTTTCAGCTTTTTTTAGCGAACTTTATATTCACTTTGGTACAGCCGATCCGTGGTTTGTTTATCCTGATGTTTTAGCATCATTAGTAAACTGGAAAGGGTTGGGAATTCAACTAGGGATAATTTCTAATTTCGATTCTCGCATCTACTCAGTATTGCAAGATTTGCAATTGAGGGAATTTTTCACCTCAATTACAATTTCCACCCAAGTAGGTGCAGCAAAACCCGATCGCCAAATTTTTCTTACCGCTTTAGAAAAACATAACTGTCCACCTGAATTAGCATGGCACATCGGCGACAGCATAAAAGAAGATTATCACGGTGCCAAAGCAGTTGGACTCAGAGGTATTTGGATTAATCGTAGCGAAAAAACCTCAACCCCCAAATCCTCGTAGAGACGTAGCACTTGGTAGTCTCTACAGATCTAAAATCAGTACCAAAAATCCTTAACACGTCTGCGTATTGCCCCCAACCCCACTCATTTTTGAGAAGAGATGCGATAAATAACAAACTCCGGGCTTTCTTGATAACGTTCAAACACCCGTTCCATATATTCAACCAGTTTAGGATTGTCTTTCTTGAACCGATTCTTCTCCTCATTCACAATTCCAAACCACTTTGCACCCTTAATTTTAAGCTCCTCTAACAGCCGAATTGCTTCGCTGTCATCCAACAAACTCATTGACTTTAATGACGACCAAGTATAAGCAGGTGGAAACATCCATCCACGTCGTTGGCTATAGTAGATGGCAACTGTATCACCTATAGCTGAAGTTGCGGTAACAACAAGGTCATTTGGTGGAGATGCTTTACGCAAGGCAAGTCCTAATTTGTAGTCATTTTCTGCCCAAGGTCGAAGTACAGACCTCTCTAATCCCCTATGTCCAGCTCCAGCAACGATCAGCAATATGGCTACTATCAGTGCGATGGAGGTAGGTAATCCTGCGAGACGTTGGACGAAGGATGCGATCGCTATAAGCACATTACCTGTTAAAGCGGCAACGGCAGGGTTAATAATGTTGATATTGGTGGGGTTATTAACAAGTCCTTGAGCCGCAATCAAATAATAAAACACAAAAGCCACTACCCACCAATGAAACAGCCAGGGTGCTTTACCACTACTATCTATTAATTGAGGAGGACGCAGAAACAAACCGACAATAACAAGCACAATTAAAGGTTTTGTCCAGAACCACTTTAATTGAAACAACAATTTTCCTAGGAAATAATTTTGTTCTAAAAAGTGACGTAACCCAAATTTCCAAACCCAATATTCACCAGCAGCAATGTAATAAGGTGGGTACGTGTGAGAAATATGGATTGCCCATAGGTAATAAGCTATGACTGGTGTCAGTATGACAATGGCAGCAAGACAGATTAAGGCAAGCTGTTTTGAGCGTAACCTTTGCTTGTTTTTCAGAATTGTTAATATTGCATAGAGCATGGGAATTCCGATAATAAGACCGGAAATCTTAGTCAAGAAACCCAACATCCCAGCCAAGCTTGCCAGCAGTAAGTAATGTAAGCGTTCCGTTTGCAAATAGGCAACTAGCAGCCAAGTACTAGTTACTACAAGCGAAAGCATAACCGGATCGGGGATAAAAGAGCGATCGACATAAGTCTGTCCCGGTAAGATTGCCATGACTGCGGCACTCACAAGGGCATGTTTCTCACTCCAAATGCGGCGGACTAGTTGATAGAATGCGAAGATACCCCACAGCCCAAATATAACCGCTACAGAACGCGCAATCCAGTCATGCTGACCAACAATGTGATATAACAACGATGTGATGTAAGTAACTATTTGGAATTCATATCCCACATAATTATGTCCAGGTCCGTTCCAGCTAATTTCCGGATATAAAATATTCCAGTTTCCCTGGTAGAAGTTATCTGCTATAGTTGCTGTGTCAGACTGTCGCCAACTAGTAGCATCTATAAACGGTTGGTCGATTTGATAGAATCGAAGAATTGCTCCAGCGAGCAAGATTGCTATAAGCACATAAGTTTGAATTTGGGAATTTTTTCTTTTCATATTACGAGCAATGCCAAAAATGTGAGGTAGTGGAGTAGTCCGGATTCAAGGTAACGTCTCGAACATAATAGACTTTATTCTCAACAACCTCAATATCCTCTGATACGTTCGGCAAAAACTTGAGAAGTTTCTAATTACACGCTGCACAACGATTAACCAAGTTGCAAAACTTGCACTTCCTCACCAGGAGAAATTAAGGTTTTACCCACAGGTACAATAGCTAAAGCGTTGGTTTGCGCTAAATTTATTAAGTTTCCCGAACTATGACTACCACCAGCTACCTGAAAGTGGTAATATCCATCAATTAAATGCAACTTACCCCAAAGGTAAGTTTCCCGCTTGCCATCCGATCGCAATTCCGAATGCGATCGCACTTTCACAAAACTTATCCAATTGTCAGCAAGTCCAGACATCTTTTTGATTGCCGGTTGCACAAACCGCCAAAATGTCACCAAAACCGCAGCTGGATTTCCTGGTAAACCAAAATATAAACAGGAATTCTGATTTGGGAAGGTAGCGAAAGTCAGCGGTTTACCTGGTTTTATTCCCACAGAGCGAATGTGAATTTTTGCTTCTAAAGATTCGAGAATTTGCTCAATGTAGTCGTAATCTCCCACCGAAACCCCACCAGAAGAGATAATGATATCGGCGTTAGCAACAGCGTCAGAAATCGTTTGTCTTAAAACTTCTGGATCGTCCTTAACAATTCCTAACATTAACACTTCTGCCCCAGTTTTTCTGACCAAAGAGGCGATCGCATACTGATTAGAATCCACAATTTGTCCGGGTTCCAGCGCTTTGTCAGGCGTTACCAATTCATTCCCACTCGAAAATATTGCCACACGTACTTTGCGGTAAACACGCAATTGAGTACATTGAACAGCAGCTAAAACGGCAATTTCCGGCGCATTCAACACAATTCCTGCGGGTAGTAATTCTGTCCCAGCTTGATAATAAGATGCTTTATGTCTGACAAATTCTTGCGGTTTAGGTGTAGTGAGGATGAAAACGCGGTTATCTTCCAAGCGAGTTTTTTCCTGCATAACTACCGTATCGGCACCTGCTGGCATAACCGCACCGGTGAAAATTCGCGCAGCTTGCCCCAGCTTAATTGTACACTGAGGCTGATACCCAGCGGGAATTTTTTCAACAACTTCCAAAACCGCTGGTGTTTCCTCGCTAGAATGCTGAACATCTTCGTAACGCACAGCATAGCCATCCATCGCCGAATTATCCCAATGGGGAAAATCTAAGTTACTTGTGACAGGTGTCGCGAGAATGCGATTATCTGCAAGTAAATCGACAACTTCTGTATCTTGCTGATTATCGAGCGATCGCACCAAATTTAAAATAATTGCTTCTGCATCACTGACTGACAACATAGCGATCCTTACTTTTATTGTTAAGTTTCTATAGCAAGATTATTAGACATCGACCTAATTTAATTATGTGTTATCCAAAACCCCTACAAGACGTAGCAGTGCTACGTCTCTACATGTTTTCCACTCCTATGTCTATTTGTTATTAGATATCGACCGAATTTAAATATGTGTTATCCAGAACCCTTAGAAGACGTAGCAGTGCTACGTCTCTACAATATGTGTGTCTATTGAACTCCGATATATTTATGTATTTGCAAAGAAAGCCGATAGCTTTGTTTTTGTTGTAACAATTGTAAAATTAGAGGTATGGTTTTTGCTGAATTGTTCCATTCAGGTTGCAAATAAACAGGCAGGCTAGATTGAGCAGATAGATGTTCTTGGTAGAAGTCAACTTCTGTGCCAGTTTCTATCACTATCTTCACTTCATTTGTCCGGCTCCAAAACTGCTTCTGGACTGGGTATCTAGGGTTAACGTGTTCCTTGGGAGATAAAGTAATCCAAGCAGCAGGAGAGACTTCTTGCCAAAAAGCCCCAGAGGTTTCAATAGAGACTTTCTTTCCTTCAGCCAAGAGAGCTTGCACCAATTCAGGTAAATGCTTTTGAATGAATGGTTCTCCACCAGTGATTACCACTCTGGGAGATTTGATTTCCGCTAAAAGTTCGTGGATAGAGCGTTGATTTCGCGGTAATTTGGTGCCACCATCACTATAACCAGTATCGCACCAAGGGCAGCCCACTGGACATCCAGACAGGCGAATAAAGTCTACTAAAGAACCAGTCCAGTATCCTTCACCTTGGACTGTACTTTGAAAAGTTTCGTGAATTGGTAACTTGATCTCTAACATCGGAATGTGACTACAGCCGAAAGTGTACGCAGTTCATGATGGCTACTTACTCAAAGACCTCTAAACGGAGAATGATATTTGTATCAATCAGAAAAGCCATAATTTAATCTTCTTCATAAATACCGCTACGGCTTACGGCATAATCCGACAAAAGCGGAATGTTACGTTTATTGTCACATTTTTTCTACGTTTGTCAGGGCGATCGCCTGCGATTGTGTATCCTTTAATCATTAAGAAAAATTTTGGTAATGACAAAAGCCTTAAAATTAAAGTATAAGAAAAACACCCGCACCAACTTTTAACCCCAATATAATAAATACCTATTTTGTATGACTATCGAACGAGTACCCCAAAAACATTATCCCAAGGTTGATATTGGACGACGTGCGATGGCATTCGCAACGGATTTTTTTGGTGTCTGGTTACTCAGTTCGACATTCGGTAGCGGTGAGATTGGCATTCAAGTTGTGCAAATACTAGTTTTTGTGATTGGTTGGCTACTAACGCGAGTGCTGGTAGTGTACAACAATCAGGGACAGAGTTTAGGACGTTGGGCTTTCGACATGAAGCTGCTAGAAGTCGAAGATGGGCAAGTAGTAGGCAGAATTCCAGATTTGCAGTCTCTTCTCAAAAGAGAAGCTATAATCTGTTTTGGTGCGCTTTTAATATCAATTGCCCTCGGCAACATTATTAGAAACCCGACTGCTATACTGCTAGTGATTCCCCTGGCAATAGATTGTGGGGCTGCGTTATCAGATACCCAGATGCGTCAGGCTTTGCACGATCGCGCTTCTGGTACTATGATAGTTTCGTCGCGTCGAGGCTATTCGCTGGATCTAAAAATCAAGCGACTACTTGAAAAGACACGACGAAATGTGAGAAAATAGTTATTTGTGTTAATTCTCTTCAGGCTTTACTGTTTGTAAGATTATGGCTAAAAGTAAAGGTGCTCGCATAATTGTGACCCTAGAGTGTACAGAGTGTCGGTCAAATACAAATAAACGTTCTCCTGGTGTTTCACGTTATACCAGCACTAAGAACCGTCGGAACACAACCAATCGGCTAGAACTGAGCAAGTTCTGCACCCACTGCAACAAACATACTGTTCATAAGGAAATCAAGTAAAAGATGAGTTATTTCCGTCGTCGTCTGTCTCCCATTAAGCCTGGAGAACCCATAGATTATAAAGATGTCGATTTGTTGCGTAAGTTTGTCACCGAAAGAGGTAAGATACTTCCACGCCGGATTACCGGACTGACTTCTCAGCAACAGCGAGAATTAACATTAGCGATTAAGCGCTCCCGGATTGTGGCATTGATGCCTTTCATCAATGCAGAAGGCTAAATCGATTTTGGATTTGGGATTTTAGATTTTGGATTGTCAGAAGATACTACATGAATAGTAAGTGTAGTTATTGATACTGAATCCACAATCTAAAACCTAAGTAAACCAAGTGAAAATAAGCTTTAAAATGAATGGATTTAGGATTGAATAATAATTATTTAATCCAAAATCCCAAATCTAAAATCTAAAATCTAAAAATGCGATTGTGGAGAAGGGGACGCTAGTTGAATTTAGAGTTCAAGGCGATCGCCGTCTGGGTATAGTAGAAAAACCAGACGGCAAAACCCGTTGGTTTGTGGTAGATGAACGTAGTCAATCCCACAGCCTCGCGCCGAGACAAATCACCTACACTGTTAGTGGGCAAACCTACAAGCCCACAGAAATTAAAAGCTTTCAAGAACAAGTTAAGGATTATTTAGACCCATCAAGCTTGGAGATCGCTTGGGAATTATTGGTTGAGGATGGAGAAACAGTCACTCCCAAGGAAATGGCGAATTTGCTATTTTCCGATTCAGATGCGACTTTGTGTTACGCAGCTCATTGCTTGTTATCAGATGATAAAATGTATTTCAAGCAAAAGGGGGAAGCTTACGAACCTAGAAGCGCTGCGGCTGTTGCCGAACGCAAACACCAGTTAGAAGTAGAGGCTTTAAGAGCGAAGGGACACCAGGAATTTTTAGAGCGTGTAGAACAAGCGCTCAAAGGTGAATCGGTAGAGTGGGGGCGGCACGATCGCCATAGAATAGAAGCAGTAGAAAAATATGCGGCTCTACTTGCGGATATCGTGCGTGGGGGCGTAACTTATGACACTTTGGGTCGCGCTTATCCTCCCCCAGCTCCAGTATTGGAAACCATCACCATGCTAGGGCGTCCTGCCACCCCCCAAGGAGCTTTTCAACTATTGATTGATTTGGGTTGGTGGAGTCCTCATGAGAACTTATTCCTACGTCGTTCGTCAATTCCGGTTCAGTTTCCTAGCAAGGTATTAGAAGTGGCGCAACAGCGTTTGGATTTTCCGCCGGATGACTTAGATAGCGATCGCCTGGATCTCACACATTTAAAAGTTTACACAATTGATGATGAAAGCACAACTGAGATAGACGATGGTCTAAGTTGGGAAAGACTTGCAGATGGGCAAGAACGCTGGTGGGTACATATCGCCGATCCCACACGCTGGTTAGAGCCAGAAGATGAATTAGACTTAGAAGCCAGAAAGCGCGGTAGTACAGTTTATCTGCCCACGGGCATGATTCCCATGTTCCCAGAACTCTTAGCAACCGGACCCATGAGCCTAATTCAGGGTAAGGTGTGTTGCGCTCTCAGCTTCGGGATAATTTTAAATCAAGCTGGAGCAGTGGAAAATTATAGCATACATGCGAGTTTAATTAAACCCACCTATCGCCTGACTTACGAAGATGTCGATGAAATGCTTGAATTGGGCGTAGAAGCTGAACCAGAAATCGAAGCGATCGCCAAAGGAGCAAGTAGACGCAAACAATGGCGCTATGCTCAAGGAGCAATCAGCATCAACATGCCGGAAGCGATGATTAAAGTCAAAAATGACGAAATCAGCATCGACATATTAGATGACTCCAAATCGCGCCAACTCGTAGCCGAGATGATGATTCTTGCCGGTGAAGTTGCGGCACACTACGGTAAAACTAATAACATTCCCCTGCCTTTTCGCGGTCAACCACAGCCAGAATTGCCCCCCGACGAAGAATTGCTACTGCTACCAGCCGGATTTGTCCGCGCTTGCGCTATGCGTCGCTGTATGCCCAAAAGTGAAATGAGCATCAACCCCCTGCGTCATGCCGGTTTGGGATTAGACACCTACACTCAAGCGACTTCTCCCATCCGTCGTTACAGCGACTTACTCACCCACTTTCAGCTAAAAGCACATCTGCGCGGTGAAGTTCTGCCCTTCACAGCAGATGAACTCAAAGAAGTGATGATGACAGTGACTGCCATCACCCAAGAATTAACGATGGTGGAAAGGCAAACTAATAGATATTGGGCTTTAGAATATTTGCGTCGTCATCCACAGCAAGTTTGGCAAGTTACAGTTTTGATGTGGTTGAGAGAAGATAGCAACTTAGCATTAATTCTTATAGAAGATTTAGGCTTGCAATTGCCCATGACTTTCAAGCGATCGGTAAACTTAGGGGAACAGATATCGGTAAAAGTAAGCCATGCCGATCCGCAGAAAGACGTAATTCAGTTTCAGGAAATAATCTATCAAGAAGCTCAGTCATCTATGAATTAAGACCTTATCTCTAACTTCTGTTTGCCCTTTAAATCGCGTTAGGATTAAAGTACTTTTAATGAGATAATAATCATGAATGTATCCTTAACTCTAGAGCTAGAGGAGTTTGTTAAAAATAAAGTTAATAGTGGTAAATATAATTCAGTTAGTGAAGTGATTGGTGAAGCTTTGAGGTTGCTAGACGAACGCGATCGCGTTCATCAGCAGCGCCTAGCAGAGTTAAAAGCTAAAATTAGAGAAGGCATTGAAGCCTCAGAGCGCGGTGAAGGAATTGACGGTGAAGAGGTATTTGCTGAACTTGAAGAGGATATTCGGCGCGTTGAAGCCCAAATGCAGCAAGCAGAGGCTGCAAAATATCGAATACACGTAGAGACGTAGCAGTGCTACGTCTCTACAATGATTTTTAATCGCGTGCCAAATATTGATGAAGCTGTGGTTTCAGTTCACTGTCATGATGATTTAGGCTTGGCTGTGAAGAATTCCCTCATTGCCTTAAATTGTGGTGTAAGGCAGATTGAATGTGCAATTAATGGTTTAGGTGCGAGAAAGGGAAATGCAGATTTAGAAGATGTTGTGATGGGGGTTTTACAACAAGGAAATTATCAAGTTGATATTGACACTACATTAATAAGTAAAGCCTCAGAGTTAGTTGCTGAAATCTCTGGAATTAAAAATAAATAACAGATTGAATATTACAGCTGTTTTCTGTATTTCTTCCTTTGCGGCTTTGCGTGATATCATGTCCGGTAGATTACATATGATGTAGAGACATAGCATTGCACGTCTCTAAAAG
>CASBQC010000125.1 GCA_949127805.1 Nostocales cyanobacterium PMM_0081 | reverse complement strand
CCATCCCCCCATCCCCCCATCCCCCCATCTTCATCAGGCTACCAAACCATTGTCCATCGCCAAGAAATACCAGTGCTTTCTAGCCGACTAAATGCGACACAACTGGCTATGCTCCAGCAGTTGTCGCAACCAGAGATAATGCCTATTGATGCTGCCAATAATGGCTGGTCATCTGTTGAGCAAATTCTGCGATTATATGCTCAATATCATCTTGGTCGTCCTATTCGCTCTGCTGCTTTGATCGATTCTTATTTTGCTGCCAACTATGATGCAACCGTCTGATTTAGAACCAAAAATATTGCCGATGTCACCCAGTCACGGCAAAAAACAGAATAGGACACCTAAAGAGCCATTAGCACCACATCTTAGTGCTGTTCCCGACTTGAGGTGCGATCGCATGTACACTCAAGAAATGTCTCCAAAAGACGTTTCTCAAAACGAGAAGAATTGGTCAAAGTCGGAAATATCAAAAATCGCTGAAAATAGCAAAATTGATACTTCTGAGCATAATTTGCCATTAACCTCTACAAATGGCAAAGAATCGCCAGATACAACTGAAGCAGTATCAAGCGATGTTCAACAGGGTTTTTTGCCTGTATTAAAAAATCCTAATTTCTTAGCTCTTTGGGGTGGTCAAGTCTTCTGCCAATTGGCAGATAAAATATATTTAGTGTTGATGATCGCTTTGATAAATACTCAGTTTCAGGCAAGCGATCAAAGTATTAGCGGTTGGGTATCAGCGCTAATGATGACTTTTACCATTCCTGCGGTGCTGTTTGGTTCTGTTGCTGGTGTATTTGTAGACCGCTGGTCGAAAAAGGCAGTGCTAGTAGCAACGAATGTTTGGCGGGGTATTTTAGTTTTGGCAATTCCGATGCTGTTGTGGTTAACTCATGATTGGAAACCAATCGGAGTCTTGCCAGTTGGTTTTTGCATGATTTTATTTGTAACTTTTTTGGTTTCGACGCTGACGCAGTTTTTTGCACCAGCAGAACAGGCAGCGATTCCTTTGGTAGTGAAAGAGCAGGATTTACTTTCGGCTAACTCGCTGTATACAACAACGATGATGGCATCGGTAATTGTCGGGTTTGCTGTTGGGGAACCGCTGTTAGCTTTAGCCGATCATGTTTGGCAGCTAATTTTTGGTGGTAGTGGGGGATTGGGTAAAGAACTTTTGGTGGGTGGTAGTTATGCGATCGCTGGGATAATTTTGTTACTCCTGTCAACTAATGAAAAACCCCACTCAGATCAAGCAGAATATCCCCACGTTTTTGCTGACCTGCGTGATGGTTTTAAGTATCTAAAAGAAAATTATCGCCTTCGCAATGCCCTAATTCAACTCATCATCTTATTTTCTGTCTTTGCTGCATTAACTGTTCTTGCCGTTCGCATGGCAGAAATAATTCCCAACTTGAAAGCCTCCCAATTCGGCTTTTTACTTGCATCTGGTGGTGTTGGTATTGCTCTTGGGGCAACCATTCTTGGTCAATTTTGTCAACGTTTTTCTTATACCCAATTAAGTATATTTGGATGTATGGGTATGACAGCATCCTTAATTGGTTTGTCGATATTCACAACACAGTTATGGATTATTGTTTTATTAATAGCGCTGTTGGGTGTGTGTGGGGCGTTAGTCGGTATCCCGATGCAAACAGCGATCCAAAGCGAAACTCCGCCCGAAATGCGTGGGAAAGTCTTTGGACTGCAAAACAATGTGATTAATATTGCCCTCACCTTGCCCTTAGCATTAGCAGGTGTCGCAGAAACATTCGTTGGATTACAAGTAGTATTTTTGGGATTGGCGGCGATCGTCTTTTCAGGTAGTATATTAACCTGGTATAACTTCTCTGAGTAGTTATCAAAAAAAAGGAGTTATTATTCACTCTTCTGGCATTATCAATAATTTACAGAAAGCTTTTGTTTACGTGCTAAACTGAAGTCAATAATGATTTATCAGGTACTTGCTGGAAATAAACCTGAGATTAAGCAGAGGCGATACATCGCATCTATGTAAGTTGTGATGAACTTATTAGGAATTAGCAACTTAAAAGTGAAATAAAAAATCCATAAATGCACTTTCGTTGAGCAACATAAAATTTTGCGCTTTGATTGGGTAATCGCGGGATTTGATAAGAACTAAAAACCTAGCAAGTACAACAGCACAATCATACGAAAAACACAATTCCGCCAAAAAGCTGATAAATCAAACCCGCTTTCCTGATAGCTAATAAAGAATGCGTATAGCCTGGATTGGAAAAAAATCACCCTTTTGCGGCAATGTCACCTATAGTCGGGAAATCACAAATGCCTTGCTAGACAGGGGACACCAAGTTAGTTTCCTTCACTTCGCTCAAGAAGAATCTGAACCCGACAACTGGTCTAATTGCCAAGAAGTCCCGCTACCCTTCATTTACAAGTCCCAGGTTTACACGATTCCTACTTTCAAAGCGACCAAGGTTTTAACCGACTCGCTGCGGAAAATTAAGCCGGATGTAGTTCACGCTTCTCTGACTTTATCTCCGCTTGACTTTTTTCTGCCAGAAATCTGTGAAGAACTGAATTTGCCCTTAGTTGCCACTTTCCACACACCATTTGCTGGCAAAGGGGCAAAACTAATTTCTGGAACACAACTTTTAGCGTATCAACTTTATGCGCCTTTTTTGGGTAACTACGATCGCGTGATTGTATTTTCTCAAATTCAGCGAGAATTGCTAGCACGCATGGGTGTGCCAGAAGGAAATATTGCTGTAATTCCCAACGGTGTAGATACTGCCAAGTATTCTCCAGGGACTTCTAAAATTAAAGCAGAATTTAAAGCAGAACGCTTATTTGTTTATCAAGGTCGCATAGCCCAAGAGAAAAACGTCGAAGCCCTCCTCCGTGGCTGGAAACAGGCAGAAATGCGGTTTGATAGCAAATTGCTAATTGTCGGTGATGGTCCAATGAAATCTTCTTTAGAAACCTTTTATGGTTCAGAGTATGGCATCTTCTGGTTAGGGTTTATTGCCAATGAGAACCGACGCATCGATATTTTACGCGGTGCAGATGTATTTATTTTGCCTTCATTAGTTGAGGGATTGTCACTATCTTTGTTAGAAGCAATGGCAGTTGGAAGCGCATGTTTAGCCACAGATGTCGGCGCAGATGGCGAAGTATTAGAAAATGGCGCGGGTGTAATTCTTAATACTAAAACAGTGCGATCGCAATTAAAAACCTTTTTGCCCTTTTTCCAAGACCATCCAGAGTTAACAACTTTGTTAGGACAGAAAGCCAGAAAGCGAGTAGTAGAGCGATATACCCTCAGCAATAATATTACTTTACTCGAAGAACTTTATACTAATATTTTAATACAGCCCCGCGTGCAATTTAGTCGCGGAGCGTAGAATTTCGGGTGTGTTTTCAAACCTCAATTTTGTTTAGGTAGTTGGTTGGGTTTAGCTTCGCTTTACCCAACCTACAAACATTGGAGCCAAAACAGACCCTAGGCTTATTCCTTGTAAAGCTTATATATCAAATATCTAATATGAACGATAAGCAATATTTGTAACTATTTCGTTAAAAAGTTTTAGAAATGTTTATTAATTTTGGTAAACTTACCTATGTAAACGTTAAACCTCTGACAAATAAATTTATCCTAACTGTAAGCTGTTAGGTTGTTGAGGCGCTTTTTCAAACCCCACCTTTGTATTGAATTAAAGATTTAGCTGGAAGACAGTCTGTTTCCTTTGCTTGATTAACTTCAAAAAAATTGAACACCTGCAAGGGTGATAATTTTTTGTGTCTGGCTTTTAGCACCCTAAAAGTCTAAATTGGAGTTGACGCGCATTTATTGTCAGTCTGTTTCAGCTTGAAGATTTTTAGGGTAATTAACAAAAACAAATAGGAGATTGCGATCATGGCTTTAAGTATCGAATCCGCTCAAAATATTTTCTCTAACACTCAAGTTCCTAGCCAAATTCCAGCTACCATAGCCCTATTCGATCAACTAGGCGTTGACGATCAACTGGCTTATCTCTGGTATGCTTACACAGAAATGGGTAAGACAATTACCCCCGCAGCTCCTGGAGTAGCACGTTTGCAACTAGCGGAAGGTTTGCTCACCCAAATTAAGCAGATGTCCAAAGAAGAACAAAACCAAGTTATGCGGGAACTTGCTAGCCGTGCTGATAGTCCAATCAGCCGTTCTTATGGTTTCTTCAGTGTTAACACCAAGCTGGCTTTTTGGTACGAGTTAGGTGAGTTGATGAAACAAGGTGTCGTCGCTCCCATCCCCAGCGGTTATCAAATGTCTTCTGGTGTGAAAGTAGTATTAGAAGCTACCCAGAAGCTGGATGCAGGTCAGCAAATTACCGTACTGCGTAACACTGTAGTAGACATGGGATTTGATACATCTGCTCTTGGTCCAAGTAGTTCCAAACCTGCTGCGGAACCCGCGTTTAAACGTAGTGCTCCTTCTGTTACTTCAGTCAACATTGAAGGCATCACAGAACCTGCTGTACTAGGTTATATCGAAGCGATGAACGCAGATAAATTTGATGCCGCGATCGCTTTATTTACTACCGACGGTGCGCTGCAACCCCCATTCCAAAAGCCGATAGTCGGTCAAGATGCGATCGCTAAATACATGCGCGAAGAAGCCCAAGGACTGAACATGATGCCCCAACAAGGTATCAGCGAAGTTTTGCCAGATGGTTCTAAGCAACTGAAAATTACAGGTGTAGTCCAAACTCCTTGGTTTGGTGTGACTGTGGGCATGAATATTGCTTGGCGCTTCTTAATCAATCCCCAAGGTAAGATTTTCTTTGTGGCGATCGATATGCTAGCTTCTCCCCAAGAACTCATGAACCTACGTCCTGTTTAGAAATAAATTTAGGGTGGGCATTATTGCCCACCCTAGCTTGTCAATTTCCTTGGGGGGAATTAAAAAAAGTAACTTTTTCAGCGCTCAATTAGTCTGGCTGAATCACGTCTTGCGTTCCAGACACAAACTATATTACGGTTTCCCCTTCCATTGCGATCGCCCCTTCCATAGCGATCGCCCCTTCCATAGCGATCGCCTCCTTGATTACCGCGATTCCGAATGCTGTAGAGATAACGATAACTGACAAGTCGTCCATTCTGGTAAACAGGTTCGCTATCTCGCCTAGCAACTACCGAATAACCATTTTCGTTGATAAGTCTATCGCAAGTAATCTCGCCATTTGCAGCCTGAGCGGGGAATGTAGGTATCATACCTAAACAGAGTACAGCGGCAGTCAATAAAAGTTTTGTACGTTTCATGGTTTTATATCCTGATTGAAAAGCTGAAATTGAAATTAAATATATCTGATAACTAACTTTGAGTTGAGGCTTGCTCAATTCAAACCATAGACCTCTTGCATAAATCAAAAATTAAGAACCCCACCCCGCATTTGAATCAAGCGCAAACGCTCCCCTCCCCGCAAGCGGGGAGGGGTT
>CASBQC010000124.1 GCA_949127805.1 Nostocales cyanobacterium PMM_0081 | reverse complement strand
TCTCTACGTCTTTTCCGGAGATATCTATTATTGTAGGGGGACAACACTGTTCATTGGTGTAAACTTAAGCTAGAAATGGCTTATACCGTTTCACAAAAACCTTGATACAAATACAGACCTGTAGAGACGTTGCACTTGGTAGTCTCTACAAGATTCATATGTATGACTATTAACGTAAAATGGTATTATCTGTTGGCTTTTTCACCCGCCCTGAAATAAATTTCACAGGCTTTTAGCTAAAGTAAACTGAAGTTTACTGTCATATTTATCATATTATTTAGTCATCTTTAGATGACTTTAGCTATTAGCAAGGAAATTCATTTCCTTGCGGGACTGGGGTTTTACCTTAAGTTGACACCAATGAACACTGTTGTGCCCCTACCTGTGTACTTCCTAAGGAAAGAAAAACAGTGTATTTAATTATTTCAGGGCAGGGAAACCCCGCCCTATTGGATTTGACGACGGAAATTAGGGACTGGGGTGGGGCTTTATTACCCAGTCCCCAGTCCAAGCGTCCTGGGCTACATCATGCCCATGCCGCCCATGCCGCCCATGCCACCCATACCGCCCATACCGCCCATACCGCCCATGTCAGGGGCACCGCCGGCGGATTTCTTCTCAGGCTTCTCGACAACCATCGCTTCGGTAGTTAAGACCATACCTGCGATAGATGCGGCGTTTTGCAAAGCAGAACGTACAACTTTGGCAGGGTCAATAATTCCAGCAGCAATTAAGTCTTCAAATTCGCCTGTAGCAGCGTTGTAACCGATGTTGAGGTCGCTTTCGCGGACTTTAGCAACGATCACAGAACCTTCAGCACCAGCATTATCCGCAATTTGACGGAGGGGAGCTTCCAGCGCTCGCGCTACAATATCAGCGCCGATCTTTTCTTCTGCGTCGAGGCTCTTTTTAATTTCCTCAATCTTCTTCGCCAAGTGAATCAGGGTTGTTCCACCACCGGGAACAATTCCTTCTTCCACAGCGGCTTTAGTAGCGTTGAGGGCATCCTCAATCCGCAGTTTACGGTCTTTAAGTTCGGTTTCGGTTGCGGCACCGACTTTAATCACTGCCACACCACCAGCTAGCTTGGCGATGCGTTCTTGCAGTTTTTCTTTGTCGTAGTCGGAATCAGTATCTTCCAATTGTTTGCGAATTTGACCAATCCGCTTTTGGACATCCGAACTGGCTTCGCCGGCTACAATGGTGGTGCTTTCTTTATCGATAACGATTTTCCGGGCAGTTCCCAGCATTTCCAAAGTTGCGGTATCCAAACTTAGACCGATTTCTTCAGAAATCATTTGTCCGCCGGTGAGAATCGCAATATCTTGTAACATTGCTTTGCGGCGATCGCCAAAACCAGGGGCTTTAATCGCAGCGACACTCAGCACACCTCTTGCTTTGTTAACTACCAAAGTTGCCAAAGCATCACCGTCTACATCTTCAGCGATAATTAGCAAAGCTTGACCCAAGCGGGCGACTTTTTCCAAGACAGGCACTAAATCCTGAATGCTGCTGATTTTTTTGTCAGCAATCAGGATGCGAGCGTTTTCAAATTCCACCGTCATGCGATCGTTGTTGGTGATGAAATAGGGGGAAATATAACCCCGATCTATTTGCATCCCTTCAACAACTTCCAACTCAGTCGTTAGCGATTTGGATTCCTCAACAGTGATTACACCGTCTTTGGTGACTTTTTCCATAGCTTCGGCTAGCATATTGCCGACTTCTTCGTCGTTACCAGCTGACACAGTGGCAACTTGGGCGATCGCACTACCTTCAACTGGCTTGGCTATAGCAGCAATTTCTTGCACCAACGCTTCGATGGTTTTGTCGATCCCCCGCTTTAAAGCTACTGGATTCGTTCCCGCAGCAACGTTTTTCAAACCTTCTCTGACCAAGGCTTGTGCCAAAACCGTAGCGGTGGTGGTGCCATCTCCTGCCACATCTTTGGTTCTTGACGCCACTTCTTGGATCAGTCTCGCGCCAGTATTTTCTAGCGGATCTTCTAGTTCAATTTCTTTGGCAACAGTGATACCATCATTGACGATCTGAGGGGCACCAAATTTCTTTTCTAAAAGGACATTGCGACCTTTCGGACCTAAAGTGATTTTTACCGCATCGGCAAGGGCGTTAATGCCTCTTTCTAGTGCCCGACGCGATTCTTCATTAAATGCAACAATTTTCGCCATGTTTGACTTCTCCAGCGCTTCCAATAGACAATTTAGCACTCAATAGCTTTGAGTGCTAACTGAGGAGGCAATTCATTTTAAAGATATATGGAAAAAAATTGATTAATATACAGTTGAGGCTCATGTTGGCTATTGGCAGTAATGCTTAAATCGGGAGATGAATCTAAACGACTCCCTTCAGTCTATTGGTATAGCTAACCCTAGCGGTTCCGGCTGGTTAGCGGTAGTATTTACGTTCCTTTTGGCTTGGCTAGTTACGTGGCGTTCGATTCCGACTGTACGTAAGTTTGCTTTGCGCGTCGGTTGGGCTGACCAACCAAACGCACGACGACTAAATCGAGAACCTTTGCCCAATGCGGGGGGTTTGGCTATCTACACCGGAGTAATTGCCGCGTTGGTACTAGCTAGCCTTTTACGCCCAATCGAAGTGCAAAACGTATTGGTGCAGGTGCTGACAATTTTATTGGGAGGTTCAATATTAGTCCTTGTCGGCTTTATAGACGACCAGTTCGGCTTACCCCCGTCTGTGCGGATGTTTACTCAGATTCTCACCGCACTATTGCTGGTTGCTAATAAAATCAGTATTGATGTAGATTTTGGTACACCGGTTGACTCAATTTTGTCAATGTTGTTGACGGTGTTTTGGGTAGTAGGAATTACCAACGCTATCAACTTGATGGATGGGATGGATGGTTTGGCGGGAGGAGTCAGCTTTATCACTGCCATGAGTTTGTTGGCAGTTTCTGCTCAGTTTCCCAATCGGGCAGCAGCAACTTTAGTTTTAGCAGCATTGGGGGGCGCGGCGCTGGGCTTTTTGCGTCACAATTTCCACCCCTCGCGAATTATTATGGGTGATGCCGGAGCCTACTTTTTTGGCTATGTGCTAGCGGCAACCAGTATTCTCGGTAAACTCCAAGTAACTACTGTGTTTTCACTAGTGCCAACAGTGTTATTTTTGCTGTTACCAGTTCTAGACACCACTCAAGTGGTCGTCAAGCGGCTGATGGCAGGGAAAAATCCCATGAGTACCCCCGGTAAAGACCACCTGCACCACCGCTTGTTAGCTTGGGGATTATCCCAGCGCAACGCTGGGTTTATCCTGTGGTCAATCACCTTGATTTTCAACTTGCTGGCAATGAGAACACAACACATGAGTTTAGCAGTGATGTTTGCTACCCTCAGCAGCATCATTATCCTTTTAGGCTTTACTCTCTGGCAAAGGATACGCACAACAGTCTAGAGATTAAAATATCTGTGGATTTCACTTTTTAAGCGATCGCACTTTTGGATGGTGTCTAAGCCAAACTAAAAGGCGATCGCTCAAAACTCAAAATTGGCGCTTTTCTTATTTAAGCGCTGACAAAAATACCGTTACTTCCTCCAGCAGGAAGTATGAAATTTCCTGTTGGTAAGGTATCAAGTAAGGAACTGAGATTATCAAAGGTTGCTGTAGAACTCCTTAAATTTGTTGAACCTGTGCTGATAGTTACTTTAGCAATTAGGTCATTTTGGTTATCTTTCACCGCAAATATCTGAAATCCAGACTTATTTATTTGGATATTGTAGACATCACCAGTCCCTAATTGAATTTGTTCGCCAAAGGCAAAGTCTGTAATTTCCGCAAAGTCTTTGTTACCGTTTCGTTTGTAAAAAGAACCAGAAGCGTTGCCCAGAATGAATTTGTCTACGCCGCTTCCACCTGTTAAAACATCTTTTTCATGTAAGCCCGATCCTGTATTGCTAGTACCTAATAAAGTGTCATTGCCATCTCCACCTATTAGTGTATCATTACCTAAACCACCAATTAAATTATCATCGCCACCAAATCCATCAAGAATATTATTGCGTTTGTTACCGACAATTTGATCTTGATTTGGTGTTCCCGTTACATTAACAAAGTTTTCCACAACAAAGTTGACGGAACCAATGTTAGGAACGTTATTTACAATTAACTGATGAGCTTCTAAGTTAATATCAAAAGAAGTCCCTCCCGTACCACTAGACCCGTCTATAGCATTCGGTTGACCCGCAGCACCAACAATTTTCTCAATATTTAAAATTTGACTACCACTTGAATTTCCCTCACCAATTACACCTCTAGGAAGCAGTGTAATGGCTTGTCCTAAGTTAGTGTAATCTACAGTATCAAATCCACTACCACCATCAATTAAGTCATTTCCGGTAGTGCCTAGTATTAAATCATCTCCTGCTAAAGCCCTGATTTCATCATCGCCTGGTGTGCCAAAAATGATATCTGGGTTATCAGTACCTATAATTAAAGTTCTTCCTGATGTCAGGCTTCTTCTCAAGTTACTAGTGCCTTGAATAACAATCGCTGCATCTGGAGTCGATGTATCATTTATTGTAGCCATCGTTAATTAACTATCCCCTCAAGTTATGTGTTATTTGACGATATTCCCGCTACTATCTTTTTGATTGAGAAATTTTATCGTCCATGTATAATTATCGATCGCTTGTATACGAGTTATTTCGGAGACATCGGAAATTGTTACATTTGTTGACGAATAAATAATTTTTATTAAAGTAAATTGTCGCATTTGTTTACGAATAAATAATTTTTATTATTTTATTAGTAATTAGTAGGGGGAGTGAGGAGGTGGGGAAAAATTCCCCCTTGTCTCCTCCTCCCCCTCCTCAATCACGCCATAACCATTCCGCCATCGACGTTAAACACTTGCCCGGTGATATAAGCTGCGGCGGGGTCGGCGGCGAGGAAGCGCACCATGCCGGCGACTTCTTCGGGTTGACCGTAGCGATTTAGGGGAATAAATTTAAGAATTTCTTCGGTATTGCTAAGTTTGCTGGTCATGTCGGTGGCGATGAAACCAGGAGCGACGGCGTTGACGGTGATGCCGCGAGATGCAAGTTCTTTGGCGACGCTTTTCGTAAAGCCGATAACACCTGCTTTGGCAGCACTGTAGTTTGCTTGTCCAGCGTTGCCCATTTGTCCGGCGACGGAGGTAATATTGATGATGCGCCCGGAACGTTTCTTGAGCATGGTTTTACTAGCAGCCCGCGTGCATAAAAATACACCAGTTAAATTTAAGTCTATTACGGCTTGCCAATCTTCTAGCTTCATTCGCAAAAGTAATGTGTCGCGAGTGATACCTGCGTTGTTGACTAAGATATCAATGCGATCGCATTTTTCCATGACGCTATTAAATAGTGCGTCTACTTGTTCAGCTTGGGAGACATCAGCTTGCAATGCTAAAGCCTGACCTCCCGCTGATGTAATTTCTTCTACTAGTGCCTCAGCAGCGCGGCTAGAACTTGCATAATTGACAATTATATAAGCTCCGTGTGTCGCTAATTCGAGTGCGATCGCTCGTCCAATTCCCCGTGAAGCACCCGTAACAATTGCCACCTGTCCCCGCAAGTTTTGCAAATTTTCTGGCAAAATCTCCATAAAATAGTCCTCATTTTTTCACTTTCCCCGCGCTAATTATCTTATGGTGATTCGTGCCTGGGACTGACAGCAAATGCTTTTTTTTATTCGTAGTAAGCGCTTCAGCGCTTTTAAGCACGGAGAGTGCTTACTACATTTAACCAATCGGACGATTACCCGGATGAACTGCGTGAATATACTCACTACCTGAATGGGGTCTGCCTCGTTTATAACTGGCTTCCTCTGGTTTACCCCATCCTAATTGTAAAATTAGTTCCAAAAAGTTAGAATTTTCAAACACACATAAACTTGCCCATTCTGTTCTTTGAGCAATTCTCTCTACATCAGCTTTGAGAATGTTTTGGTATTGTTTGCTGTTATTAAAACTCAAGTACAAATCCATTTCATCTGTTACTTCATTCCAAAAATTCAATAGCGAATTTTTCGCATTTTTTAATATTTCCACATCGCCGGGTAAAGCACTTAATTGAGTATCTACTTCTGGATATCGCAAAGTTTTACTTTTAATAGTTACCTTGCGCCAGACAATTCCGGAAACTTGATATTCTTTTTGATAGTCGTGAATAGCGGCTTTAAAATCTTCATATGCAGTGAACTTTTGTAGCCCATCACTTTTGATAAACTGGTCAATTAAAGGATTGCCAGATACCGTTACTTCTAACTTTAAACGCTCACCCTTGAGACAGGCTTGGCGTTCAGAACGTAAAATTTGGATTAGTTCCTCGGTAGTATAAACCTTTGACATGAGGGCACACTCTATTAGTCATTGGTTGGGCATTGGGCATGGGGCATGAAACATAGGTGTAGAAATAAATATGCGTTATCCAGAACCCCTACAAGACGTAGCAGTGCTACGTTTCTACATTATTATTCATCAGGAATATTTAGATATTATCTCCTGATTTCAACTAATATGTCGTATCTGATTTCACAAAAAATTAGGACAGACGAATTAAGTCTGCCCCATAAGTTATTCAGTTATTTCACTATTTAACTCATTGAAGGAACGCCGTTTTAACTGCACTGATTTATCACGAGGTAACAAATCAAACACTTCGCGCAATCTGTCGTCTATTTCTTCATAGGGTACTTGACCGTTTTTATTCAAAACTACATTACCCGACTGATTAAAAACCACAATTTGGGGAACAGCACCAGAGTAGTAATAACCTGGTTCTGTGGTATCATAAGTTTCTTTGGGTAAGATACTATCCACACTTACGGGGATAATTTCTGTGGCGCGACCATAAAATTCTTGTATTCGTGAAACTATAAGGGCATATTGCTTGCAATCCCTGCTGTCCTCCACATAAAACGCTAATATTGCGGGTTTATGTTCTGCTAAAGTTTGTGCGAGAGTTTGTTTTGGAGGAACCAGTGAACCATTGCCAGCATAGACGACAAAAATATTGCCATCATACGTATCAGTATTGAGACCTGCGAATGCTGGCTGAATCCCAATGATGAACAGGCAAGCTATTACCAACAGGCATTTAGAGAAAAAACGCCACCAGGAAAAAAGAATTTTGGGTGAAAAATTTAACTTTATACCAGTCATCAAAAGAAACCTTTTAACCTCAATTTTGTTTGGCTACTGCGTGAGTTTGTACTGAATAAAGCGAATTAAGTCGGATATATAATTACGCCAAAGTACCAAGTTTTAAGATAACGCTTGAGGGGGGGAGTGGGAGAGGGGG
>CASBQC010000123.1 GCA_949127805.1 Nostocales cyanobacterium PMM_0081 | reverse complement strand
TTAATAGCGGGTTTGATGTCTACTAACTCATTTTTTACCTTTATAGGGGAAAAGGGAAAGAAAGGAAGAAAACTTTTCCCCTATTAAAAAAACCCTTTACCCCTCTTTTTCATCCAGCTTGGTTAATTTGTAGCCTAAACTACCTTCCAAAAAAGCTAATTAAAGTCAATCTAAAGTTAGAAAAATACAAATAAATTCTCGATTTTGACTTTTTGTGAGGATAAAAATCCCTTTCCTAACTTCCGCTTTGATTTTTTGAGTGTCTTTAGCCAGAGACGCAACTATCACAATTTAATTTTGCATCTTGTATTGTTAATTTTTGGAAATGAATCTCATCAAAAACCAATAATAGCTCAAATTTAGCTAAATATAATTCAAGTTCTATTATGTTTAAAAATATATTGTTGAGTGGGATAGTAAGAGTTTCCACTGACTGTCAAAACTAATTGAATCGAAGTTGGAATATCTGCAACGCCTACGCTTGGCAATTTTAAATTTACTGATTGTCAGCATCTACCTTTTTGGATTTAAAGTAGTGATTTTTATGAAAGCCAAGAAAAAGTTCTTAATGGCAACCGCTGGAGCAATATTTACATTGCTCGGAACTATGAGTACCGCTCCTGCTCAAGCTTCTGTTTTCAACTTTGAATTTAAGTTCAACGCTCAAGAAACCGGTGAAAACGTTAACGGTAACTTTGTCTTTGATGACTCAATTAAACCAGGTGTGACACCCGATGGCGCCACTCTTTATGGAAACGCAAGTTCAAAATATACTATCAATGTAGGAAAAGATGTTTTTACAGGTTCTTCCAACTCAATTGTAGTAGCACGTGATTTCTTCAGACCGGATAATAGTGGCTTGCGTGCAGACGTAATCGGCTTTGATAATTTTCAAAATTTCAATCCTAGCAATCCTCAATTTTTAGCTACGTTCGCTTACCCACCAAGCTCACTGCGCTCCGGTGCTTTATCCGAGCTAGCCGTTTCGCTCCCGTCCTCTGCACTCGCGCTTATCAATACTCCCACAGGGGCTACCTTATCTTCTATAAATGCCTTCACAAAAATTACGGCTGTCCCTGAACCAGCTTCTGTGTTAGGCATTTTAACGTTGTCTGTAGGCACAATTTCACTCTTGAAGCGGAAGCTGCAATATAATTAACAATTGGTAAGGTTAAAGGCTAAAATTTACTTAGCCTTACCCTTTTTTCCCTTATATTGCATGTAGCGCATTGACTTATTAACAAATATTAGTGGATACAAACTTAATTATATCTGCTAATCCTGATTGCATTTTTAAATTAGTAAAAATAAAAGGTTTCTCACCGCGCATTTTTTTAGCATCACGTTCCATGACATTTAAATCTGCACCAACATAAGGAGCCAAATCGATTTTATTTATCACTAATAAATCAGATTTAGTAATTCCAGGACCACCTTTACGAGGAATTTTATCACCGGCGGCAACATCAATAACATAAATAGTTAAATCAACTAATTCGGGACTAAAAGTAGCTGCCAAATTATCACCACCGCTTTCTAAAAAAACTAAATCTAAATCGGGAAAACGCACTTCTAACTGTTCAATTGCGGCTAAATTCATCGAAGCATCTTCACGGATAGCTGTGTGGGGACAACCACCAGTTTCTACACCCAAAATGCGATCGCTACTCAAGGCTTGAGAACGCACCAAAAATTGTGCATCCTCCTGAGTATAGATATCATTCGTGACTACGGCAATATTATATTTTTCACGCAATGCCTTACACAAAGCATCCACCAAAGCCGTCTTCCCCGATCCTACTGGACCTGCTACACCTACTCGAAATGTGTTCATTATTTGTTAGTAATTGGTAACGTGTTCTTTCCCATTCCCCATTCCGAAATCCTAACTGCGAAATAATCGTGTATACTGCGTTTCATGCGCCATGCTTGCTAAAGATAAACCCCAACTACAACAACTAAGATTATCATCTTCTAAGGCGAGAATGGACGCTGCTGCATCGTTAATTAGTGGTTGTAACTTCACTAATAACAACTGTCCCGCTGTTTGTCCTAAAGGTATAAGTTTCACCCCAGCGGTAATTAAATTACTTACCCAGCTATGTAGATATCCTAATATTGCGGCTTGAATATTGATATCCCATTCAGCAACAGCAATGCCGAAAGCGATCGCATAATTACAATAATTACCCACAGAATCTGCTGTAATCTTGCTCTGTGGTTGTAGTTTAGCAAATAATTGGATAAGCGATCGCCCCATTTGTAAACTTGAGTTGCGTAATTCTTCAGTTTCCCGAACCGCAGATAACCACATATTCCAACGGGATAGCGCTCCTAAATCATTCCGAAGCACACAATTATAAGCTCTGATCATCACCGCTGCTTCTAACCGAATTGCCCCATAACGCAATTCTGCTTCTAACCAATGCAAAAGACTTTCTTGATTAATAATAATGTTATTCTCTACTAACGTTTCCAATCCTTCAGAATAACTATATGCTCCCACAGGTAAACCCGGATTCGCTAACTGTAAAAGACATAAAAGATGGCTATTAGTGATGTCCATAAGCACCCATTTCTGGCTGAAAAGGTAAAATTTCCTCTTTAATTTCTAGCCCTAGTTGTTCTAACATAGAGCGTAAAACTGAATCTGGTAATAATCGTAAATAAGTCGCTGTAATTTCTACAGGTACATGGCGATTTCCTAAATGATATGCCGCTTGTAATAATAATATCGGTGTTTGTGCAAGTGCAGTTAAAACAAGTTCTGGTTTAGCAGCAATTCTGACTAAATTGCTGTTTGTTTCATCTTCGAGAATATCCCCATCATGTAACACCGTTCCTCTGGGTAAACGCAAAAATACAGCTTCTCCATCTTTTTCAAAGCGATGACGACTGCGAGTGCGTTCTTCTGCTGTGAGTGCAAGAGTTAAAGTTACTGCGGCATCAGGATTTGGCGGTTTGCGTTGCGTACAAGTGAGCATGAGCAATTAAAAATGCTAAATCAGAAGACGTTATCATAATACTATTTACCTTACTTTACGCACGATGTGGTAGTAAATTTATGAAAGACGAAGAATCAGTTAAAAAAACAGCTATCAAAGAATTGTTCGCTCGCTTTAGCGTTGGTGCAATCATAGGTGGAGGAATGGGATTTTTTTATTGGTTATATGTTGCCAGTTATAGTGAGGGATGGACAAAAACAGCAACAGAATTCAGCATTGTCTGGATTGTATTATTTACAATTGCTTGTGGATTCATGGCAGTTAAGGGGAAAAAATTGCTTTGGACATTTTTAGATTCTCTTCCCCCAATGCCTTAGTTCAGAAAACGCAAGATTCCCGACAACTTTAAGAAGTCGGGAATCTAACCGAGCTATGAGAAACAAACCCTGTATAAATCAATGCGCTTGGGTTAAGGATTTTTGGTACTGATTTTAGACCTGTAGAGACGTAGCATTGCTACGTCTCTACATTCTTTTTCACGACGTTTGTCTATTAGCTACCGATAACTATACGATCGCTAACTGTCGCTTGTTGTACTGGTGGTTTGATTTCGTTGATTGTTCTATTCCAATGACGATGTCTCGCTGTCGCATTCATAAATTCTTCAGCAACATTCTTGATATTTGAAACATTTTGGCTGGTAATTATACCATTATCAGATGTTACATGTCCATTTGATTGTGACTTATCTAACGCCATCGCTTTGCTTTCAGGTGCCATCATCAACAAATCGACTCCTTCACCGATGGCAGCGATCGCTTTATAATGTTTGAGAGTGTCATTGATAAACTCAACTACATCTCCCTCCTTCTTCAGCGTTTCGATGCTTCCCTTGCCACCAGGAATGTAAACAGCATCATACACCACCGATGCAGCAGTCAAGAAGGTCTTATTTACCTCAACTTCTTTACCATCAGTACTCTTAATCATCCCCTTGAATTTTGATACAACCTCTGCTTGCGCTCCACCACTCTTTAACGCTTGCTTGATTTCCATCAATTGGGAGTTATCGAACCCGTCAGCTGCAAGAATCGCAATGCGGCGACCCTTAATGGTCTTCTCCGGCTGATTAGGGTTATTTTCCATACTTACAGCAGGTGAGGTGCGTCCGTGGTTTTGCGTAACTGCCTTTGGTGCCGGAATACCCAGACCCATTGCCACAAGTTTTGCTAGTTCGTTATCAACCTGGTTGAAAAGTTCAATCATGCGTTGCTGAACTTCTTTGCTCTCCACCTTACCCAACTCGAAGTGAGCAGCTTTGACTAAGTGTTCTTTCTCAGGCTTAGACATGCTATTCCAGAACAAAGTCGCTTGGCTGAAGTGGTCGCTGAAGCTTTCGCTGCGTTCGCGAATTTTATGCCCTTCAACTTTTTCCATGTAGTGAGCATATCCACCCATCGACTCAGGAGACATCATCGGGCAGCCACCACCAAGGGAATTAGGGAAGTAGTTAGTTTTACCCGTGTTAATCTTCATCTGCATAATGCCATCGCGATCGTTATTATGCACGGGACATACTGGACGATTGATTGGCAATTCCTCGAAGTTTGCGCTACCGAGTCGATGAATTTGAGTGTCGTGATAAGAAAGTAGTCGCGATTGCAAAACTGGATCGTTACTGTAGTCAATACCTGGGACAACGTGTGATGGTTGGAAAGCTACTTGCTCGGTTTCCGCGAAGAAGTTGTCTGGATTGCGGTTCAAGACCATTTTCCCAATTGGTTTTACAGGAACAAGTTCCTCTGGGATGAGCTTTGTGGGGTCGAGGAGATCGAAATCAAACTTAAATTCGTCTTCTTCCTCAACAATTTGTACACCCAACTCAAATTCGGGGAAGTCACCCATCTCAATTGCTTGCCAAATGTCGCGACGATGGAAATCAGGGTCTTTACCTGCGATTTTCTGTGCTTCATCCCATACCAAGGAGTGAACACCTAGTAACGGCTTCCAGTGCAACTTGACAAAACGTGCTTTACCTTGCTCGTTAACAAAACGGAAGGTGTGGACACCAAAGCCCTGCATCATTCGGTAGCTTCTGGGAATAGTGCGATCGGAAAGCACCCACATAATCATGTGCATCGATTCGGGTATCAGCGAGATGAAGTCCCAGAAATTATCATGTGCGGCTGCGGCTTGCGGCATCTCGTTGTGCGGTTCCGGTTTCAAGGCATGGACAAGATCCGGGAACTTAATTCCATCTTGAATAAAGAAGACAGGAATATTATTGCCCACGAAATCATAATTACCATCTTCGGTGTAGAACTTCACCGAGAAACCGCGCACATCCCGGATGCTATCTGCTGAACCACGAAACCCAGCCACAGTGGAGAAGCGAGCAAATACTGGCGTTTTTACAGAAGGGTCTTGCAGAAATTTTGCCTTCGTGTATTCAGCCAGCGATTCGTAAGGCTGGAAATACCCGTGCGCTCCAGTTCCACGAGCGTGAACAACTCGCTCCGGGATGCGTTCCCGGTCGAAGTGCGTCATCTTTTCGCGCAGGTGGAAGTCTTCTAATAAAGTCGGTCCGCGCTGTCCAGCATGAAGCGAATCGTCGGTATTGTTTATACGTATACCTTCGTTCGTCGTCTGGTACTCACCAGGTTCTTGCCGAAATTGTTCTAAACTTTCGTTTTTGCTTTGCTCGTTGATGTTGGGTTCGTTCATGGTGTGTTATTTCAGGAGTAGTTATCTATATGTAAATAGACTCAAAAAAAAGCCGTAAAACCTCAACCCTGAGTCATATCTTTTTTGCTGTTAAAAAAGTTATGGGGTTCAACTATGAGCAAGTTTACCGATTCTCAAAAGATATCGACCGAACTTAATTCTGCGTTGCCCTAAACTCCCGTAGAGACGTAGCAATGCTACGTCTCTCCGTCTTTTCTACTAATCTTCATCGCGTCCGTGAACTTGAGCGGGCGGACTGGTTGCTTCAACTGCGGTGAATGATTCCAAGATTTTGTAAGTGTGGGATGCACCTTTTGGCACTACCCAAGAGTTTCCCGGTTCAAGCACAACTACTTGACCTTCAATATGTAACTCGGCACGACCGTTAATTACATAACCAACAGTTTCATATTCTCGTACTGCTGGTTCTTTGACTTCATTTGGTTCTTCATTCTCCCAAAGTCGCATAGAAACACTTTTGCCAGATGCGAGATATTTCTGACCGAGTTGACCTTTAGGGGAATAAGCAGAGTCTACTTTTTTAACACTGGTATCAGTCATCTTTTTTCCTTTTTGTAGTAAGCGCTGAAGCGCTTCTTATTAAGGCTTGAGTACAACTTTGATGCAGTTGTCTTTCTTGTGCTTGAAAATATCGTAACCGTGGGGCGCTTGTTCTAAAGGTAAGGTGTGGGTGATGATAAATGTTGGATCGATATCACCGTTTTGAATGTGATCAAGTAAAGGACGCAAGTACCTGTGAACGTGGGTTTGTCCCATCTTGAAGGTTAAGGCTTTGTTCATAGCTGCACCCATCGGCACTTTGTCGAGGAAGCCACCGTAAGCACCTGCAACTGATACGTGACCACCTTTACCACAAGCAACGATCGCATTTCTTAATGCCGTGGGTCGGTCTGATTCTAGACGCAACTCTTGTTTTACTCTGTCGTATAACCCCATAAAGTCGTTACCGTGTGCTTCCATTCCAACTGCATCAATTACAGCATCGGGACCGCGACCACCGGTCATTTCTTTGAGGACTTCACCTGCATCAACTTCTTCGTAGTTAAGGACTTCCGCTTTACCATATTCTTTCGCCATTTGCAAGCGTTCGGGAATGCGATCGATGGCGATAACGCGTTCTGCACCCAACATAAAAGCGCTTCTGATGGCGAATTGTCCCACAGGTCCACAACCCCAAACGGCGACAATATCACCGGGTTTGATATTGCAGTTCTCCGCTGCCATGTAGCCGGTGGGAAAAATATCGGTCAAAAATAACACTTGCTCATCTGTTAATCCATCGGGTATTTTGAACAAACCCACATCTGCAAAGGGTACACGGGCATATTCGGCTTGACCGCCTGCGTAACCTCCGAAGATGTGAGAGTAGCCAAATAGACCTGCGGGTGAATGACCCATGATTTTTTCTGCTAACCAACCGTTGGGGTTGGAGTTATCGCAAAGTGACCATAAATCACTAGTGCAGAAATAGCAATTACCACAGGCTATTGTAAAGGGAACAACGACGCGATCGCCTATTTTGACATTTTTGACAGCGCTACCGAGTTCAACGACTTCCCCCATGAATTCATGACCAAGAATATCGCCTTTTTCCATCGTGGGAATGTAGCCATTGAAAAGATGCAAATCAGAACCACAAATTGCCGTTGATGTAATTTTGACAATAGCATCACGCGGGTTAAGAATTTTTGGATCTGGTACTGTATCAACTCTTACATCATTTGCGCCGTGCCAGCATACTGCTTTCATAATATTTGTTGGTTGTTAGTTATTAGTTGTTAGTTGTTGATGTGTATTTTTTCACCAATAATCACAATGAATATCTGACTTAAGCGAAAATTTACATTTTCATAAAATACCTTATTTTCCAGCTTCTCTCACAAGAGTTATGAGTTAAATTAAAACTCATAACTCTTTTTTAATCAGAAAGGGTAAATCCCCTCATATTGATTATCTGATATCATGTCCGTTTAATTAACAGGAATAAAAACCTACCTACCTTCGTAGAGATGTTCCGGCGGAACGTCTTTACATTGAAACTAATTACCGGACATGATATGACTTTTTGATAACCTTATTTAGTTCCAGTTATTGGTTCAAGAACCTTTTCAACTCTTTTCTCTGTTGAACCCAAAAACTCTTTTGTACTTTCCGGAAGTGGTTCATCAAGATTGAGTTTTTCGCGAACATTATCAACGATACTTTGCAAAGGATTTTTCGCTGGATCAACAGGCTTGGTGTCTGTTTCTAATACAGATGCGTTGGGTGTACCTTTATAATAAATACCGGATGGTGATTTGACAGTATCACCTGTTGATTTTGCAGCGTCTTCAATTCCTTTATTGGTTGAGTTCATAGCATCTTTGGCAGTTCCGCGAACATTATCAGCAGTACTTTTCAGCTTATTTTTAGCACTATCAAATGTGTCGTCTTGTGCCAATCCTTTTTTAGCAGAATTCACAGCATCTTTGGCATTACCGTGAAGATTATCAACAGCACTTTTTAGCTTACCTTTGATACCTTCTACCGTTGTGTTTGTTTTGTCCAACACAGATTCATCTGGCGTTCCTTTGTAATAAATACCTTGTGGTGATTTCACGGTATCATCTGCAAACGCTTGAAATGCATTGCCATAACCAAAAGCTTGAGCGCCAATAAATATAAATGCAGCGAAAACAACTGTCAAAACTGTGTGCAAAAATTGTTTCATGAAAGCCTCCGATTGAATTATTTAATTGAACAATATGGGTGGGAGAACCCCACCCCTACCAATTTCATGGTTTGAGAACAACTTTGATGCAGTTATCCTCTTTTTGTTGAAAAATGTGGTACCCGTGAGGTGCTTGTTCCAGGGGTAATTGATGGCTAACAACTACAGATGGATCTAATTTTCCATCTAAAACTAGCTCTAGCAACTTGTGCATATATTTTTGACCATGCATTTGTCCCATCCGGAAAGTCAAACCTTTGTTAAAGGCAGCACCAAACGGCATTTTGTCCACAAAACCACCGTAAACACCCATGATTGAAAGGGTGCCTCCTTTACGACAAGCAAGCATCATTTGCCGCAATACGTGAGGACGATCTGTTTCTAACCGCAGCTTTTGCTTTGTCTGGTCGTAAAAGTCTTCAAAACCGACACCGTGCGCTTCTAATCCCACAGCGTCAATACAAGCATCGGGACCACGACCGCCGGTCATTTCTTTTAATGCTTCGCCGGCATCAACTTCTTCATAGTTGATAATTTCGGCTTTGGCGAAATTTTTAGCCATTTCTAAGCGTTCCGGAAAGCGGTCAATGCCGATAACTTTCTCAGCACCCATCATGTATGCGCTAATCATGGCAAATTGTCCGACAGCACCGCAACCCCAAACAGCTACAGTATCACCAGGTTGAATATCGCATAATTCTGCACCCATATAACCGGTGGGGATGGCGTCGGAGATAAAAAGTAACTTTTCATCGGGTATATCTTTGGGGACTTTTACCACACCCACATCGGCAAAAGGTACGCGCACATATTCTGCTTGTCCGCCGGCATAACCACCGAAGGTGTGCGAGTAGCCGTAAATTGCTGAGGTGATACTACCATACAATTTTTCTTCCATCCAACCTTTGTGGTTGGAATTGTCGCATAACGACCACATATCATGTTGGCAATAATGACAGTTACCGCAACCAATCATCGAAGGAACGACAACGCGATCGCCTATTTTTAAATTACTTACCGCATTACCAACATCAACCACTTCCCCCATAAATTCGTGACCGATAATGTCACCCGATTGCACTGTGGGAATGTAGCCACCGTAAATATGCAAATCGCTACCGCAAATTGCCGTTGAAGTAATTTTGATTATGGCATCACGCGGGTTAATAATTTTGGGGTCTGGCACCGTTTCTACCCGCACATCATTGGCGCCATGCCAGCAGACTGCTTTCATATATATTTAGGATTTTGGATTGTTAGTAGTTAATTGTTAATAGTTAGTTGTTAGTAGTTAGTTTGGAATTACCACTAACTACTATCCACCAACTACTAACCACCCTTTGGTTGTCCTTCAGTTGTGGCAATTTCCCCAGCTTCCATGAGCATTTTGAAACGGCGCAAATCATCACCAATTTGTTGTTCTGGTTCTTCACCAAAAAGTTTGGCAAATACAGATGCGATCGCTCCACCTGGGGGGCTATATTCCAGTACAACCTTTACTTCAGTACCGCGATCGCCTGGTGCTTTCTTAAAGCGAATAAAACCAGAGTTTTCCACATCTGCACCTTCCACCGAAGCCCAAGAAATAAACTCATTTTCTCGGTCTTCCAATATATCTGCATCCCATTCCACACTACTATCCAAAGGTGCATTCGCAATCCAATGCGACCTTTTCTCATTTTGCACACTCACCGATTTGAGATGCTTCATAAACCTCGGCAAATTCTCAAAATCGTGCCAAAACCGATAAAGTTCATCCGCTGGCTTATTTATCGTTACCGTCTTTTCAACCTTAATAGATTTATTTACACCAAGCGCTTCCTGTGCTTGCTGAATCGTACTTTGCTTGGTAACACCTTGATACACCAAACCGCCCCCAGCAACAGCCATCAGCACCCCCCGCAAAGAACGCTGACTCAAACCCATCAGCACCATCGCACCGCCACCCACAAGAGACGCCCAACGCTCAGTTTCACCCGCCTCAGCGCCTTGATTACTCAACTCATCCCCAGAACTCGAAGCCATCTTTCTATCTCCCTCTCTCAGTAAAAATAACCACCAAGACACAAAGACCCTCTCTGCGTTCTCTGCGTCTCTGCGGTTCGTTTAATAAAAACCTACATCGACACAGCCGCACCCGTCGTCGGCTTCCCAGGCTTCACATCCAGCCCCATCCGCGTTTGATACAGTTGCACCAATCGCTGTTCAGAACTTAACAAATCGTTGTAAATATCCGTAAATAGCGCAGTAGCTACCGGATCAGTATACTTAGCAATCAAACTGCCAATATCACCGATACCAGTTTGCACATCACCCAAAGCCGATCGCAGTTGAAATATATCGTCACTTCCGGTCATAGCCGTTTTCACTTTCG
The DNA here is from genome assembly GCA_949127805.1 of Nostocales cyanobacterium PMM_0081. Taxonomy (GTDB): domain Bacteria; phylum Cyanobacteriota; class Cyanobacteriia; order Cyanobacteriales; family Nostocaceae; genus Hassallia. The sequence continues at coordinate 3,096 of CASBQC010000123.1, read as the reverse complement.
CGTATTGATTAGCGATATTAGCGGCTAAAGAAGGCTTCTCACCCAACTTGTCAAGATAACTTTCCAGCTTGAGGATGTGACGCTGCTTGTTAGTAATTATCTCTTCAAACAGCGCCTTAATTTGAGCATCTGACTCTTTCTCAGAATACTTTTCCAAAGCTTCCAAAGAATAACGCTCACCAGCAAGAGCAGTATTTACACCCTTGACAATATCACCCTTAGTTGAACCACCCCAAGCATCAGCCAGCTTCCACCATTCCGCGCTTGTATCATTCTCGTCGGGTAATGCAGCATCCTTGCCACCGTAACCCAAACGACTTAAGATAGCTGTGGTAAAGATTGCTAAATCTCCGGGTTGACGTGAGGTAATCAAATTTCCATCAACTACCAAAGGTTCATCGACGTATTTAGCACCCGCATTAATCATGTCTTTGCGGATAGCGCTAAAACCAGTAGCTTGTTTACCTTGGAGCAAATCCCCTTCAATTAAAAGTTGCGGTCCGTGACAAACTGCCGCGATTAATTTACCTTCTTGCATTGCTTGTTGGACAAAGCGTACAGTGTTGGGATTGCGTCGCATCTTGTCCGGAGCCATACCACCGGGAATAACTACAGCATCATATTCGCTGGCGATCGCTTCGGTAGTAGTCCCATCAGCTTGCTGAGAAACTTTGCCTTCTCTGCCCTTATACTTTTCATTCATCCGAGCACCGAGGACAACTACCTCTATCCCCGCTTGTTTTAGCCCGTTATAAGGCACTTGAAATTCTGAATCCTCTACCCCATTCTCAATCAGGATAGCGACTTTTTTCTTGCCATGATTATTAAAGTTTGCCATTGAATCACCTCTTAAATTACTTACGTAGTGAGCACTGATTTTTTGACTAGAATTCCTTACTGTTGCGACTACTAGATACTCTGGATTTATCTGATTTTGTAAGCGATCGTTAACATATTTCCCAAGTAAATTATCGGTGGGTGGGTTGTATTCAGCTTGAGCAGATGCTGGTTGGACGTAGACTAAACCAAAACTCAACAATACACACAGGGCTACTGACATAGCACGGGCGACCCATGCTTTAATTTGTAATTCTTTTGTTTGCACTAGATACATCAACTTGCGATGTCAGAACTTCATAATTGTATGCTATTTGCTCAATGCTTAGTTTTGAATAGTACAAAAATATCTTGAATCCAAAAATAGAAGTCTTATTTAAGACGATTCAGGCACTTAAAAGAGTGAAAATTACTTTCGGTAGACCGAAAATTTTTCCAGAAGACTTCATGTCGGAAAGCCCTTTCAGCCTCATTATTGGTAGGTGGTAATTGCGGATTAGAAAAACACGCAACCACAGCGTCCCAATCAGCCCAAATTTCGTTCGCTAGAGCCTTTAATTTGGTAGACTGTGCAATAGCCAATGATTACTTCCTTATCATTCAAAACATTTATTATAAGCCAGGAATGAGTGCTTCATATTTTGGTGTTGCTTGAGCATTAATTCACTCTTGTAATGGTATGCACCAGCTACTATCTTCTCTTCGCTCCAAAGGGATAGATTTTTTCCATCTCAAGTAATACATCCCTAGGGAGACAAGCCAGATGAGGGAAAGCGTTATTTTGGAGAAGCAGAAATATTTATAATTATGGCGGATCAACAACAAGTAGATTTAGAAGCTCAAGTCAACCGTGTAGATCCAGATAACGAACTCGAATCCGAAGATAATTTACCAGAAGAAATTTCCGACTTACCAGAGGAAATTACTGAATCCTATGGTACTGGTGTCAAAGAATTACCAGGCTACAATCTCGGTGGGCGAGAAATGCAAGAGGAGTTGGATGAGTATGCTACATACACCGGTCCAGAATTAACCGGAGGTGATGTTGATGCCGGTTGGCAACAAGCAGCTATGGATGGTGATGAAGCTGTTGGTGGTACTGTTTCCACTCCCGACCAAGATATTGTAGACGAAATTGGTGCAGCTGTAGGAATAGAAATGGATGACGCCGCGTTTCTACGGACAAGCGAAATGTTAGAACAGCGCGACGATAGCCGGTGGGAGTTAGATCCCAAGTCTTCGGAAGATTATGGAGATAGGAGGGAGTAGGGGACTCCTTGGAGACAAGTCTTGTAATCCGTTGACAACAAAGTAATGCACCTTCTTTGGCGTTCTTTGTGAGCGATCGCTTGGACAATACCAGCACCAGTAATTATCGCAACTTTGCCCTCTAAACGTCTATCCATCGATATACCTTCTAAAACTAGGGAATGGGTACTGGGTACTGGGGACTGGGAAGAAACAAATTTAGCGGAATAATATCTTTCTTAGTCCCTAATCCCAATCCCTAGTCCCTAGTCCCAATTATTCTTCTCTCGGATTTAGATACATCTGTCTTCAGTAGGGTTAAACGTCAGATGTACCTTTGATAGGGTTTCAATAGCAATCATTTAACAGCAATCGGAGTTTGTTATGACATTTACCCAAACCAACGATCCAACAATTCGCGAACATGTCCAAGCTTGGCAAGCCTTAGACGTAGACGATCAGCTTGCTTTGTTCTGGTTTATTTATAAAGAAATGGGTAGTTCAATCACCCCAGCAGCACCAGCAGCAAGCACCGTTTCTCCAGAAATTGCCGAAGGTTTGTTCAATCAAATTAAAGAATTATCCCATGAAGAACAACTACAACTTCAACGTGACTTGATTAATGGTGTAGATAAGCAATTAACTCGTGAATATGGCTCTTTGGGTGAAACCACCAAGCTGTTAGTTTGGTATCGGCTAGCTCAAGGCATGGATAACGCTACTATCATTCCTATGCCTGCTAGCTATAAGCTTTCTTCTCAACCCCAAGAACTGTTGAATAAAATTAAGCAACTTGGTTTTGAACAGCAAATCACTCTCTTCCGTGATTACGTTGCCCCATTCGGTGCAGAACCCAAAGCTGGTGCAGAAATCTAAAGCTTTGAGATTTTTGATAAGTAGTCGTTAGCACTAGTTAACAAAGTTTCAGACAAGGTTTAATTCCCCCCTAGTTTCGAGTGGCAACTTCTGCCGCTCGGACTTTTCTGACAAAAAGCCGACTTTCAGAAGAAT
>CASBQC010000122.1 GCA_949127805.1 Nostocales cyanobacterium PMM_0081 | reverse complement strand
AGAGGTTGTTTGAAAAGTCTGATTTATTACACACCGGGCGAATATAATTCGCGCGCCAGTTGCTACAACGGGGCGGCAGCTTTTCGCTCTTAAGCTTAAGAGCGAAAACGTGCCTTGGGAAAATACGCAAAGCACTGGCTTGGCTACACAGGCAAAACCCGCGATTAGGCGGGTTGAAAAACCTTCATTTTAGTTAGTCCACGCAGGTGGACTTTGTTTGTGTAGTAGCGAATTATATTCGCCCAAAACTGCTGTTGCCATATCTTTTCTTTACAATGCGATGATTCTAGCATTCGTGACGGTGTAGGCTCTACGAGGATTTGGGGCTTAACTGAACGGTATTGATATTTATCCTTGTGGCTTCCACTGAGAAAAAACTATAGTCTACAAGGATGAAGCAGGAATAGTCATAAAAAACTAACATTATATGAAGAAGTACTAAATATTCGTTGACAGACTCATGGGTTATTACATCGCTCCTCGCTTTCTAGATAAACTTGCCGTCCACATCACTAAAAACTTTTTGAATATTCCCGGTGTGCGAGTACCTGTAATTTTGGGAATTCATGGACGCAAAGGTGAGGGAAAGACTTTTCAATGTGAGTTAGTCTTTGAGAAAATGGGGATTGAGGTAACTCTAATTTCTGGTGGTGAACTGGAAAGTCCAGATGCGGGAGATCCAGCACGTTTGATTCGTCTGCGCTATCGAGAAACAGCAGAACTAATTAAGGTGCGCGGTAAAATGTGCGTGCTGATGATTAACGATTTAGATGCGGGTGCGGGACGCTTTGATGAAGGTACGCAATACACAGTAAATACTCAGTTGGTGAATGCCACGCTGATGAATATTGCCGATAATCCTACTGATGTACAGTTACCTGGAAGCTATGACTCAAACCCTTTACGTCGCGTGCCGATTATTGTTACAGGTAATGATTTTTCCACTCTCTACGCACCCTTAATTCGCGATGGTCGGATGGATAAATTTTACTGGGAACCTGACCGCGATGACAAGGTGGGAATTGTTGGGGGGATTTTTGAACCGGATGGACTTTCGCAACGAGATGTGGAAAAATTAGTTGATACTTATATTAAACAGTCAATTGACTTTTTTAGCGCTTTGCGATCGCGCATTTATGACGAACAAATCCGCAGCTTTATCCATCAAGTCGGTTTTGAGCAGATCTCTCGACGTATAGTTAACAGCACCGAGAAACCACCAGAATTTAAAAAGCCTAATTTTAACTTGTCTCACTTAATTGAGATAGGCAATTTTATGGTTGGTGAACAAAAACGGGTGGAAAATTCTCAGCTGGTTGATGAGTACAATCGTCTCAATCGAGGCAGAAATAATCAAGCTGCACCTACAAGCGTTGTTAAGTCACCTAGTCAACCGTCAAGCGATCGCTCAAACCAGCCGGCAACAGCGAATACATTCAACCAACAGCAAACAAGAAGTACGCATTTGACTTTAGAAACACAACAGGAAGTGCGTAATATTCTATCTCAAGGTTATAAAATCGGCATTGAACACGTAGATGAAAGACGCTTTCGCACTGGTTCTTGGCAAAGTTTTGCGGTTCCGCAAATTGATGCTGAATCTGATGCAATATCAACTTTGGAATTTTTTCTCGCAGAACATAGTAACGAATATGTGCGCTTGGTAGGAATTGAACCCAAGGGAAAACGCCGGGTTGTGGAAACGATTATCCAACGTCCGAATGGTAAAGCCGGCTAATCATTTCTGCTGCATTCATTAACCGTCGTAGAGACGTTCCGCCGGAACGTCTCTACAATATATATGATTCGTGATAGATTATATCATGAATTCACATAAAAGAATTACGCCTTCTTCCAAAGTTCAGTAAATCTCTTGTATACATCTGGAGAAATCTGACTTTGTAAGTAATTGAGCGCTCTATCTTGATGGGTTTTGGCTACATAAGAGTTGCACACATCCGTCAGCTTGACTATGGAAGGATTGACATCATTGGTTTGTCGCCATTGGTTGCTAAATTCAATTAAAATGTCTGAACTTAGCTGAGTTTGTAAGTAATTTAGTGCCTCAATATAATTAGGCTTTTTCGGATTCTGTTTGAATTGGATGCACGCATCTATCAGCTTGATGTTATTCGTTGCTAAACTTGGTTGACTTAGAAGGTTACGCGCTTCCTTATCAGCAATACCATTTACCGACAAACCCTGTTTTTGCTCAAATCTCTTGACCGCATCATAAGTGTTTGGTCCATAAAACGGCTTATCTGAAGGTATCTGAGCATCTGTGGCGAAACCGTGGCGCTTCAAGTTATTCTGAAGTTGGACAATTGTATCATGCAACACTTTCTTGCTTTGATCGCCAGCAATGCCATCAGCTTTGAGGGAGTAATCTTGCTGAAACTTTTTGATTGCTGTGACGGTGTGTTCATCGGTCAAAGGGTTGTTATTCGTCTTCCAGGGAGGATTGCTACCAGGATTGCTATCAGGAGCGAGGTATCCGAATCCGATTAAGATGTTACGGATGGCTTCATTGCTGTAATTAGTTGCCATGTTTTTTGGTTCCTTGATTACTAAAGTACTGATGCTGAAAACTGGGAAAGCTGTTTTAAAGTTTACACCTTCCTAGGGTTTGGCGATCGCACTGATTTCAACTTAGATACATAGATAAAGCTTGATTCACTTTTATTTATGTAGCGATCGCAAACAGAAAAATTGTTGTAAATCCCCTGAAAATATTATTCCCAAGATTTACAACAATTCTTTCAAGCTAAGAGATTCTCACAACTAATGCATAAGACTGTGGCTGAAGAATTCGGTTAGCACGCACCACAATTTCCAGCTTTCCTGGAGCTACATTAGTCCAAACAATCTGTTCAACATTATTTCGTCGGTCGAAATCTGTTGAGGATGGCGGCATATTTCCGTGTCGCTCTTGACCGTTTGCCCGCACAATTAAATCTAAGTCATTTTGAAGAGCTTCACCGGGGAAATCAGTCCACACCAATGTTACCTTCAAAAGTGAATTTGACTTACTAATTTCTACTTCAGTTTTTTCCTCTTCTCCAGTATCAAGTTTTGTGCTTTCGTCCTTGAAAGTAACTTGCTCACAATTGCTTCTCGGTCCTACAGTTGCGGCTAAATCAACTCGACCAAATCCTTCTGAGAGGTTGGGAATTTCTCCCGCTTCCGAGGGAATATATTGACCGGCGATGTCTTTAGCTCCATTAATTAACATTGCCTTAACCAAAGCCGCACTTGGTTGGTGATTTTGTTGCAAAAAATACTCTCTCACCACAGCAGCGCAGCCTGCAACTAGCGGTGTAGCCATGCTAGTACCAGCTAGAAAAGCATAAAGGGGGTCTGTGGATTTGCCAAAGAATGAATCAATTTTTGCGTCTCGCGAAAGAGTAGAAAGAATCGCAGTTCCCGGAGCAACAACATCTGGCTTGATTCGCTCGTTTTGAGTAGGTCCTCGACTGCTAAAAGCTGCCATCCCATCGGGGTTGTTAGACCAGCCATCTGAGGCAATCGGCTCGGCAGTATAGCGACCCAAAACATTATATGGTTTTGATTGGTCTGGTCTGTTATTCTCGGTGGCTCCAACTGTAATACAATTCTTTGCTGTTCCGGGTGCGGCGATCGTTTTATTATCAATCACTCCGTTGCGATCTACATCAGAGCCTTCGTTACCCGCAGCAAAGCAGATAACCATGTCTCGATGTTCCCAAACAAATTGGTCTACTTGTCGAGAATCCACCGTGTATTGTCCGCGTGTTGCCGCTCCCCAGGAGTTTGTATGAACGCGGGCTGCATCGTTATCGTAAGGTTGTTTGAATAAGTTGTTCAAATCCTGCGGAAGTCCTCCCAAACCTCCTCTGGAATCGAGAAGCGATTGCAGCACCAGCTTGGCTTTAGGAGCTGTTCCCCGAATCGCACCCCCCATTGTGTCAGATTTGCCATCGCCCAAAACTGAGCCAGCTACGTGGGTACCGTGTCCTTGAGGGTCATTAGTGGTTGAACGTCCTAAGGGGTAAAGCTTAACTACTCTGTCTTTGAAGGCAGGATGAACGTCTGTGGTTGAACCTTTGTCAAAGCCTGTGTCGGCGATCGCGACAATTTGACCTTCTCCTTGCAAATTGACTGTGGTGTGTGTCTGGTCTGCTTTGAGCACTTTGAGAGCTACATTATTGAAAAGCTGCCGTGGCACGTTTTCTTCAATGTGTCGCACTTCGTCTATTTTTGCCAAGTCTTCGAGATATTGAGGTTGAACTGAGAGTTTTATTGAGTTGCTACTAAATTCTAAATCGCCAGGGTTTAATCTTGCAGCGCTAGCAAGGCGATCGCGCAACTTATCATCAATGGCAACGTTATTATGAAACACGACTGTGACTTCTTTTGGCTGCCGCAACAGTGATATATCAGCAGTTTTGATGGTTAACAGATTCGCTGTATCATTTTTGCCTCCTATTACCAATTGAGGGGCGATTTTGAAGCCTTCTAAATAGACGTTTGCCCACTCAACAAAAGGCAAATCCCGAATTGCATCCAAATTAGAAGGATTGTAACGACAAATGTAAGTATTCTCCGGTACAAATTCCAGAATTTCTGCACCATTACTCGATAGCTGACTTTTCTGGTCGCGGTTCAACGGTTGAGTCGATTGGATGAGAATATAATTTGATTGGGAACTGTCAGGACTAATCAGATTAGCAGAGATTATTGCATTTCTCTGAGCATCTGGATCGATTGATATACCGTTGATAGTTATCTTAGCCATAGTTTTCTTTGCCTATAGATATGGGATAGTTTATCCAAGCATTCTTTTTTCTGCTTGGATTGTCATAATTAAATACTTCTTCAAGCCTCTCAATTCCTAAAACAGATTTGTCCAAATATGCGAAACACTCTCCTTCGTAGTGAGCGGTTCACCGCTCATATCTTATAATTTAAGGGCTGAAGCCCTTACTACGATTACTCTCAACTTGATTATCGCGAAGACAGATAATCTTGTAAATCTGTTGTACGTTGTTTTGTCAGTCTCTCCAAACAGCCGTTACGAAATATTTCATAACCTGTCCCACCACGGGAGCTATACACTTCAAAATTGCAGTTGTTATCGCGAAACTTAATCCATGACTGTTGTCCAGTAATTAGTAACTGCTTTGGCTCACTATTTAAGCTGGAAACGACTTGCTGATAAACTTGATTGAGTTTTTTATCTGCGGCTTGGTAAGATTGTTGAGAACAAAATTTCAATTCTGGTGTGGCTGTTGCCTTAGAGCAATTGATTTTTTGTGTTTGAGCAATGCTGGGCGTAGAAATTAGTAAAATTGATAACGGTGCGATCGCTACCAAGCCGAATGTGTTAATTAATCGTTTATACATAGATTATATTCGCATTGAAAAGCTCGCTTTTACGGAAATTATGCCTAATTCCCGGCGATAATGATTTTCAACCTAGTATAAAGCCCTACATCTTTGTTTTTAGAGAAAATTTCCAAAAGTCTTAAGATTTGCAGTCAGCTAAGATACAAAATAAAACTCACTTTTGACATTCCACCGCTTGCCATCGTGAAGCAGTAAGGTCAAGCGATCGCACTTGAACTCAAAATGTAACTGTCGAGCAACAAATTCTCTCCAAGCGATATTAAAGTTTTGTTTTGTTAAGTCCCGAAACGCTACCGTCATATGCGGAGTAAATGAGCGCGTCTGGGCAACTTGATCAACAATTCCCAAGTCGCTTTCTACATATGCCATTAAATCACCTTGCAAATCCATCAATTCTGGAGTTTGCACAACATCAATATAAATGACGCGGGGAATAAATGCCGCAAAGTTATTAAGTGTAACGGGTACTGACTTTCGTCCACTAGCAAATTTCTTGAGAGATTGTTCTAAAAGTGATACATTGCTATCTGCCCATTCAAAAGGCGGTTGTAAGGTGATATGCGGGGGAGATTTTTGTGCCCCACTACTAGCATAGCGATCGGCGAAGTACTGTTTAATTTCGTTGGCGCAGTCTTGAATGTGCTGCGGTGGTAACAAAGCGACAAAAAAACGACTCATATGACTTTAGATTATAGAGTATAGCCGCCAACGAATGATACTATCTATGGACTGGGGATTTGAGATGATGAAAGTACGTAACGCTGCCTAAATATTACAAACGAAAATTCGAGAGGAAGCAAGCAAATGCCTTGGTTTGTCAAAATTGAAGAAGGGAAAGTCGATAAAAACATCTTTGACCAATACGTCCTTGCTCACAAAGCCTATGTTGAAGATTTGATTGCCAAAGGACACAAAGCGCGATCGGGCTATTGGGCTTCTATGGGAGGTGGGATGTTGCAGTTTGAAGCCGCTTCAATGGATGAGGCAAAAGCGATTGTCGCTCTCGATCCCTTGGTGCAAAACGGCTGCGTCAATTACCAACTTTACGAATGGCGAATTGTAGTGGAATAACACACATCTACGGAAAGATTGTGTTATGATTGTTTGTGACCTGGCTCTATGCGACTGCAACGCCCAAATCTTGTCAGAACCGGAAGGTAGCAGCAATACGGGATGCTTGTAGTAGGCGTAGTCTCCGGGTCACCCCATTTTAGTAGCGCGGCGAGCAGCAATGCCTGGTTTTGGAGATATTGTTCAAAAAGCTTTTTACCTCGGTGTCGGGTTGGCTTCTTACGCTGGTGAGAAAGCAGGGGGAAAATTAGCCGAGTTGCGATCGCAAGTCCAAAAACTGGCAGATGAAATGGTTGCAAAAGGCGAAATGAATACAGAAGAAGCCCGCCGCTTTGTCGAAGATATGATGAAGCAAGCTCAACAGCAACCGCAATCTGATGCTACTGCCCCAGAAAAACGCGCCTCGGAACCGCGTCGCATCGAAATTTTAGAAGACGATGAACCTACCGTCAAAGAAGCATCAAGTGACGATGTTGATGAATTGGGTGAACAAGTGCGAAAGCTGCAAGAAGAGTTAAAACGACTGCAACGGGATAAGTAGTTCTGAGTACCCCATTGAAGAATGAAAAATTAATATATATTTCTCAGGGTGTATTATAGTGCTGATAGCCATTTAGCACGAAGCGTCCTGTAAAAAGCTAGTAAGGGCGTCAATTTTATGGAAAACTGGCAAAAAGATATCGCGGAAATCATAGAAACAGTTGCAGATGAAGTAGATCGCTTCTTCCTGGGGATGGGTGAAATGGTTGATGCCTTTTTCGATCTTACCGAAGAAATTACCGATCAATTACAAAATACCATTGGGGTTGAAATTGACCAGTATTTACAAGATTTAGCTGAACCAATTTTGGAAGTATATTGGGAACTGGAAGAAGTTGTCGGTGATGTAGATCCAGCTTTTCCTTATTCAGTTGAAGCAACAAGGGAACAAAATCCCGCTTGCATTGGTTGTCGTAACTACCACGGTCAAGTTTATGGTGGTAACTTGCTGGTTTGTGGGATGCATCCCGAAGGATATGAAGATGAAACTTGCCCAGATTGGGAACAGCAAGATTTAGGATTTAGAGACGAGGATTTTTAGAAAGGGGTTTTCAACAGTAGGCTAAATATCTAGAATTACCTAGATTTAATCACCATTTTCTAGAATTAGCTGATCGATAAAATTCCTCATTATTTCTTGCCAATCGGGAATATTTTTAAGCCTTTGTTTTTGTCCAACACGACCTTTAAAGCAGATTGGAGATTTATCGAGGCTTTCCTGGTTTTCAGGCTCCCAACGATATTTATGTCCTTTCTCGAATGGCATGAATAATACATTGTTAAGTGGTATACTACTAATCATAGCATTCAAGGAATAGATGAGTACGCTGACATACTGCAAAGGCTTGCCGACACCAGCAGAGGAATTAAATAGTCTAGGATTCACAGACCTAGAGATGTTTCTTATTGCCTATGCCCCGGTATTTCATAAAGCAGCGTGTGAGACAGCAAACCATTTACTTTCAGATTCAGAATTTAATAAATCAAAGTGGAATAGTCATTTACAACTTAGCTATGGGATTTCAAAGCGTCATGCTGGGGGAGTAATAAGTTACGCGCAGGGTACTGTAGAATCTGCAAGACAGTGCAGGAAGACTCATGTTCTACAACTGGAGGGCAAATTAAAATCAGTCCTTAATTGGATTAAAAAATCAGAGAAGAAGCTCAAGAATGCCCAAAAATTTTATGCTAAGAAAGATTGGCAGCACTCAAAGACACAGTGTATCTTCCTATTGTCTTCGTCACTGAAGTTTAGAAGGACGAATTGGCAGCAGTTAAAGTTTGAACTTCACAACAAAAAGAGGAGGGCGTATTTACTCACTCAGAAAATTAGCCACTTAAAGACTAAGGCGATTATTGCTAAGATACCCAAAAATCAACTTTTCTTCGTTGGAAGTAAAGATGAGAAGTGCGGAAATCAAGTCTGTCAGTGGGACGGCAATCTACTCAAAATTCGGATTCCAGCTTGCTTGGAATCTAGGTTTGGGAAATATGTTGAATCAGCCATTGGAAATTTTGACAGAAATATAAATCGCCTTCCTAGTGATGGTGCTAAAACTTGGCATTTCTACAGGAAAGCTGGAAAGTGGAACGCAGCGATCGCATTCACACCAAGTCCTGTTAAGTCCGTCTCTGGCCACTCTGCTTACGGTTGTATTGGCATAGACCTAAATCCAGGTTCGGTAGGATGGGCGTATGTTGATCGTGATGGTAATCTTAAAGCGCATGGACAGATACCCCTATTGATGGGATTACCCGATGGTAAGCAACAGGCGCAAATAGTAGATGCTTGTTTGCAATTAGCGGTCTTAGCCCAGACTTATGCAAGTCTTGTAGTGTGTGAGGAATTAGATTTTGCCCAGAAGAAAGAGCAGTTAGGTGAGGGGACTAGAAAATACGCCAGGATGCTATCTAGTTGGGCATATAGCAAATTTTACGAGTCACTAAATAGTATTTTAAGTAACCGTGGGATATACCTGATGAAGGTAAATCCTGCTTACACGAGCATTATTGGTCTAGTTAAATATGCGCGTCAATATGGTTTATCATCTGACTGTGCTGCGGCAATTGCGATCGCACGACGGGGAATGAGATTGACTGAAAAACTACCAATGACCATAACCGCCTATCTTGATGTGAAGTCAGGAAAGCACGTATGGTCATTGTGGAATGAACTGAATAATTTGATAAAAAAGTCTAGCATCAAGCGTCACAACTTTTATGCTATCTCTAACTGGGAGTTTTTGGTCAAGCAATCGTCAGAGAAATCTGATCGTAGCAAGTGTAAACGCTAAAAATGATTTTTACAGAACATATACCGCCAAGTTCCATCTGTACAGATTTGCACAGGTTTTTAGAAGCGGAGATGTCACTAATTTAGTTAAGATATATATTTTATGACTAACTCATTACCAGAAACTGCATCTGAGTCAAGCCAAGAAATGAAGTATGGTGAACGCGAGATTGCCGAAGGACAATTAATTACATTTCCTAATCCGCGTGTAGGCAGACGATACAATATTAATATTTCTTTACCGGAATTTACTTGTAAATGTCCATTTTCCGGCTATCCGGACTTTGCGACGATTTATATTAGCTATGTGCCTGACTCGCTTGTGGTGGAATTAAAGGCATTAAAGCTTTACATTAATAGTTACCGCGATCGCTATATTTCCCACGAAGAATCTGCAAACCAAATTTTAGATGACTTTGTTGCCGCTTGTGACCCCTTAGAAGTGACTGTCAAAGCAGATTTTACACCACGCGGTAATGTGCATACTGTCGTTGAAGTGCATCATCAAAAGTCTATTAGCTAAACTGATATCTTGTATCCAAGTATTAATACTGGTTTATTATGTTATTATTAAACATCTCCTTTTATCAATAAGGCTACAAATCAGGGTTTTTAGCCTGCGTAGGCAGGCTTTGCTTGTATAGCCTCACCCTTCTAGGGTGCAGGTGCAAGATATGAATAAACGCACCTTATCGTTATAATGCCGTTATGGTTCTACTAGCTACACCCCAGCACCAAACCCCTGTAGTGACTTGGGAAAAACTTCCAGACGACTTTATTCTACCCGACGATCCAGTGGAAAATATTCAACAGCCTTCCTTAGCAGCAGCGCTGACGGATGCTTTAGGTGCTGCAAATCGCATTCAAGCGGAGATGCTTGTGGCATCGAATTTTGGCATCGTCGCTAATATTAATAAAAAAACAGTCGTTAAAGCACCAGATTGGTTATATGTACCGCGTGTATCACCCGTTGGTGCCGAGGTAATTCGTCGCAGCTACACACCAAATATTGAAGGTGAAGCTGTGGGTGTGGTGATGGAGTTTCTTTCAGACACTGATAACGGAGAATACTCGATTCGTCCGACCTTTCCTTACGGGAAACTATATTTTTACGAACGAATATTACAAATTCCGACTTATGTGATTTTTAATCCTTATGAAGTCACCCTGGAAGTGCGTCGTCTGGAAAATAGTCAATATATTTTGCAGGAACCGTTATCAGGACGCTTTTGGATTCCTGAGTTGAAATTATTTTTGGGAATTTGGCAGGGAACTCGCTTAGGCTTAAATATTAATTGGCTGCGATGGTGGGATGAAGCGGGTAATTTGCTATTGTGGAGTTCCGAACAAGTAGAAGAAGAACGTCAACGTGCTGAAGAAGAACGTCAACGTGCTGATAATGCGATCGCCCAATTTGAAGCTGAACGTCAGCGTCAAGAATTCCTCGCGGCAAAGTTGCAGGAATTAGGTATAGATCCAGATGCCGAATTATAAGGCGATCGCATAGTCAGCTATTTTAGCTAATCTTTTCTGTGAGAATGGGAGTTTCCTGACTTAGAGTCGGTGAACTTAGCTGATCTAAAATATCCAAAACCTCTTGTTCAAAAGCAACTTGAGCGCGATTAGTTTTACCACCTACATATAAGCGACCATCTTTTTGCAAAGCCCAAATTTGTGAATGAGAAAAGTAACTCATCACTACACCCAGCATCAGCAAAGCAAACCCAGTATAAACAATCGGGATACCGGGATCTGATTTAATTTGTAACCCAGTGCTACCAACTACATCCAAAACTTTTAACGTCACGCCATTAATTTTCGTTGACATGCCGGCGCGCACAGTATCTACTAGTTTACCAGTAGAATCGTAAATTAACACCGTTTTTTGCAAATCTTTTGCTAGCAGGGAGACACCTGCACTTAAATCGGGTTTTGTGGGAACCCAAGTTCCCCAAATACGTCCGTTACCATTGAGGTTAAGTTGCGTCATTGGTAGCTCAAAAATCGGACTTTTGTTGAGTCGGACACGCACAGCCGCGATACCCCAGTCAGTTTGGTAGAAAGTTATGCCACGATAACGCAGAGGTTGATTAACAAAAATCGTCTTGCGGTCAATTTCCTTTCCCTCACTGTCTAAAACAGACATATCTGAATAAAATTGGTCAATTCCACCTTTAGGAGTGTAATCAATCCAAAAGCGATTAACTTTTACAGACCAATCTTTGGAAATTTCTCTGGCTAAAGGTCCCGCATCTATAATATTTTGCACCTGAAATGTATCGCCACTAGCAACCATTTCCTGTGCCATAAAACCAGTCATTGTGCCCCAAATTGCACCCAAAAGAATAGTCACCATGCCAACATGAACTATTATCGGTCCGATGCGTCCGACTATACCTTTGCGGGCGTATAGGATATTATCTTTTTCAGGTTCGGAAAAAATCTTGTAACTGCGTTTTTGTAGAATTTGAGTGAGAGAGGAAACAGAACCAGTTTCTAATTCAGCACTCAAAGCTAGTTTTTGAAATTCTCGCGGTTCCTCGTAAAATTTCCAACGACGGGCAGCTTTTAAAGCTGGTAACTGACGGGTAAAAGTACAAGCGGTTAAGCTGGTACCAAATAAAATGAGTAATGAGAGAAACCACCAAGTACGATATACGTGGTCTAAGCCGACTACTTGAATTACTTTCCAAGTTAGGAAACCGAATAAAGCTGGGTGTTCGGGGTAGTTTGCTTGGTAAAATGCGTGTGATTGACCTTGTTCTATGACGGTACCGGTGATGCTGAAGAGTGCGATCGCCAGAAACATCACAATTGCCAATCGTAAATCTGTCAGCACTTTTAAAAATTCTTGCCGGAAAAACCGTTTAAATGCTGACCACCAATTTGATTCTTTAGAAGTATCGTTTAAAGTCATTGATTAAAAGTTTCCCAAGGGAATCCGCGATATTAAAGAAAAAACACCAAATCCTACCAATAGTCCTCCGCTAACTGGATTAATCCAACCAGACCAGCGACGCACTTCCAGCAACTTTTTAATTGAAGCAGTAAAAGTACCCGCCAAAATCAAGGGTGCTACATAACCGGCTGTATATGCAAGCAGCAAAACCGCACCTAAAATTAAGTCTTGGGTATAGACAACCCAACCCAGTAAGCTGCCTAAAACAGGTGTACTGCAAGGAGAAGCGACGACACCGAAAGTCATGCCAATTAAATAAGAACGCAATCCTTGGGGTAATTCTTGAGAAATCCACTCCATACCGCCAAAAGATGGGAATTGCAGAGGTAATGCTTCGAGTAGGTTCAGCCCCATAAGAATGGCGATAATACTAACTATAATTGGTAAACCAATTCCCACTTGACCGTAGACTTTTCCTAACAAAGCTGCGATAATTCCTAGCCCTGCAAGTGTGGTTGCTAATCCGAGAGAAAACCACGTAGACTGAGCTGCTGCTTGCAAACGGCTTTTTGCCTCATAACCGCCAATATAGCCAATAGTTATAGGCAGCATGGAAAGCATACAAGGTGTCAGGCTAGTCAGTAACCCAGCAATAAAAATTATACCAACGCTGAGGAAACTGAGGTGCGTTAGTTGGTTAGAAACGAGGGTGTTAGCGAATTGTTCTAGTTCGTAAAGTCGGGTTTGTAGGTTTTCAAGCATCGGGAAGATAGAGCGAAAAATGTTTACTATGCTTGAATTTTAGCGTAATTCCTTTTACTGTTTGAGCTTTGCTCAACTCAATATCTACTTTTAGTAGAAATAAAAGTAGAACTTTTCGCTCTACTTAAATTAGGAAAATGCTAATATTTCATCAATTGCAACACTAAAGCCTGGGAAAACAGTTTGAGTAGTCAAATTTTCTCCAAGAGTTAATAATAAATGTTTTTCCGCAGTGATAATGATAATCCATAACGTTTCCGGATAGATAAGCCAAACTTCTTGACAACCTGATTCTAAATATTCTTTTGCCTTAGCAAATAACTCTTCAGCACTATCATCAGGAGAAGCTATTTCAGCAATTAACGGAAAGCTTTGGGGTAGAGAAGTTGCATTAGCATATTGCGTCAATAGTTCTGGAGTCAAGTAAGAAACATCAGGACGACGACCTTGTTTATTAGTTCGACAAAGCGCTTCGGTGTAGACTTCTCCACCTTGACCGCTAGAGAGTATATGATTTCCCCACAAACGTGCTAATCGAGCTTGAATTAGACTGTGCCGTAATGTCATACCTGTTTTTTCAATAAGTTTACCATCAACCCACTCGATATTTTCTAAAGGATGGTTGAGAAAATCTTCTAAAGAAAAAACTTGAGGTTGTGGTGATGTCGTTTCTTGAATTTGTTCAACAGAAGTTAGCATTGCTGTTTCCTCACTTGAGATATTATTAATTATAAAAATTTTGTAGTTGGCGCTTTAGCGCTAAAGCGCTGACTACGGTATTTCACGTTTATTTCTTAAACTTTTGTTTTCTGGAATAGCCGACGCTT
>CASBQC010000121.1 GCA_949127805.1 Nostocales cyanobacterium PMM_0081 | reverse complement strand
CTCCTATTGTGGCTGAAGTGAGTCGGCTACTTGCGCCGAAAATAGACCAAAAATTGCATGAATTACCAGAAATAGGTTTTAAAGGGGCGATCGCTTTAGGAGAGCGTCTCGGTTTATTCATGGTGCGCGACTTGCTGTATTACTTTCCCCGCGACCATATTGATTATGCGCGTCAGGTGAGTATCCGCGAGTTGCAGGGGGGGGAAACGGTGACAATAGTGGCAAAGGTAAAAAGTTGCAATTGCCATGTTAGCCCCCGCAACAAGAAATTAATGATTTTAGACATACAGCTGCAAGATAATACTGGCAAAATCAAAGTTAGCCGGTTTTTTGCAGGTACGCGCTTTACCAGTCGCGGTTGGCAGGAAACTTTAAAGCGTCGTTACGCAGAAGGTAGTATTCTCGCAGCGTGTGGGTTGGTGAAAAGCGGTAAATACGGCTTGACGCTGGATAATCCAGAATTAGAAGTTTTGGCGGAACCGGGAGATCCGATTGAGTCTCTAAATATTGGTCGAATAGTGCCGATTTACTCCTTAACAGAGGGTATAGCGGCAAATATGGTCAGAAGCGCGGTAATTGCTGCTTTGCCATCTGCGGCTCAGATGAAAGACCCTTTGCCCAGTGGGTTGCGACAGAAATATAATTTGATGGAATTGAAAGATGCGATCGCTAACATTCATTTCCCAAAAGACAGCGACATTCTCAAAGTTGCCCGTCGTCGTCTCGTCTTCGATGAATTTTTCTATTTGCAACTAAGTTTACTCCAACGTCAGCATCAAGCACGAGCGATTCAAACCAGTGCTATTCTCGCTCCCAAAGGTGAGTTAATCGAACAATTTCACAAAATATTGCCTTTTAAACTCACCGGCGCTCAAACCAGAGTTGTCAACGACATCCTCAACGACTTACAAAAACCCGCAGCGATGAATCGTCTGGTGCAAGGTGATGTCGGTTCCGGTAAAACTGTTGTTGCCGTAATTGCCATTATCGCCGCAATTCAATCTGGTTATCAAGCTGCGTTGATGGCTCCTACCGAAGTTTTATCAGAACAGCATTATCGTAAGTTAGTTAGCTGGTTTAATCTGCTGCATTTGCCAGTAGAATTACTGACAGGTTCCACAAAAGCGGCAAAACGGCGACAGATTCAC
This sequence comes from Nostocales cyanobacterium PMM_0081, assembly GCA_949127805.1. Lineage (GTDB taxonomy): Bacteria > Cyanobacteriota > Cyanobacteriia > Cyanobacteriales > Nostocaceae > Hassallia. The sequence continues at coordinate 13,077 of CASBQC010000121.1, read as the reverse complement.
GCGCAACTAGCAACGGGTGAATTACCTTTGTTAGTGGGAACACATGCCTTGATTCAAGACCCGGTAATTTTCCATAGGCTCGGTTTGGTCGTGATAGATGAACAGCACCGCTTTGGAGTGCAGCAACGAGCGCGTTTGCAGCAAAAAGGCGAACAACCTCATGTATTAACCATGACAGCTACGCCTATACCGAGAACCTTAGCGCTGACGATACACGGGGATTTAGACGTGAGTCAGATTGATGAATTGCCACCGGGAAGGCAGAAGATACAGACAACAATGCTGACAAGTAAGGAACGTACTCAAGCTTACGATTTAATTCGCCGGGAAATCGCTCAGGGACGGCAAATTTATGTAGTTTTGCCGCTGGTGGAAGAATCAGAGAAATTGGATTTGCGATCGGCTGTGGAGGAGCATCAAAATTTACAAGAAAGCATTTTTCCAGAGTTTTCGGTGGGATTGTTACATGGTAGAATGAGTTCGGCTGATAAAGATGAAGCAATTAGTAAATTCCGCGATCGCCAAACTCAAATTCTCGTTTCTACCACCGTCATTGAAGTCGGTGTAGACATCCCAAATGCTACAGTCATGCTCATTGAAAATGCTGAACGCTTCGGTTTATCTCAGTTGCATCAATTGCGGGGACGTGTCGGTCGAGGTGTAGCGCAATCCTACTGTTTGTTGATGACCAATTCCCGAAGTCCCGATGCAGAAGCGCGGCTGAAGGTTTTGGAACAGTCCCAAGATGGCTTTTTCATCTCAGAAATGGATATGCGTTTTCGCGGTCCGGGTGAAGTGCTGGGGACTCGTCAATCTGGTGTGCCAGATTTTACCTTGGCGAGTTTGGTAGAAGATGAGGAAGTTTTATTGTTAGCGCGGCAAGCAGCCGAGAAGGTGATAGAGATAGATGCAACTTTAGAGCGTTGGTATTTGATGAAAGAAGAATTGAAGTATCGTTACGATCGCTTGATGGGTGGGACAATTTTAACGTGATTGAGCGTCATTTTGCTCCAATCCAAACTACCAAATTCAAAAAAGCTGTACAAATTTGTCTTGATGTTAAATACTTCCCTAGTAATTAAGATGCCAAATCTGGCAAGCCATTTTAGCCATCTTCTTTTGCCTTTCTTCAATCTGTTTCGGTCCCCAAACTGAATCCTTCAAAATTTCTCTTGTAATATCCAACTTTGAATTAGAAAAAGCTTTGGCAGATTTCTCCTCAAATGAGGTATTGCCTACTTTACGATTAACTGATGAATCCAGCAATGTCATGTTACCCAGCCTATAGATGTACTGATTTGGATCTGTCTTCGAGAATTCTACCAGCCACTTATCACTTGGCTTTTGAGGCAGAATATGCTCTAAGTTCAATTCAGTTGCATTTGGATTCGCAATCAATTCTTTGCTGTCCATATAATGACTGTTAATCTCACTGAGAATGTAGCGTGCTAGCTTTGTATTGCTTGCTGTAAAGCTCTTCTCTACAAAAGCTCTCTCAAACTCAGTATCACTGGGATAAAATTCCTTTAACTGCTCGAAGATATGTTTAGCAGATTTTGGCTTATGTTCTCGAATATATCTAGCAGCGTTACTGTAGGCAGATTCAAGTTTATTAGGATTCGATGCACAGATAACGTTGTAGCGAAAAGATAAGATAACTATGATTCTTAAAGCTTTTGGAAACAACTCATCTGTTAAGCTTTCTTTTGCAGCAAGTAAAACGGAATAGCATTGACTTACTTTAAAAAGATTAAGCCGCTCAATATCTTTCTTCAGGTCTGAGTTATATGAATCCCAAACTGGACTTTGGGAGTTTTCAAATGCAGCATAAATTTCTGCGGCTTCGCGCAGTTGGTTAACAAAATCAAATATTTGGGAAGAATTCCGCAATTCTATTGCTATTTTCCGGTATAAATCTTTTTCTGTTACAAGTCCATATTTTGACAACCAATAGTGGCGGATGAATTTCGTCAAATCTAACTTATCTGATATTATTTGTTCCCATTTTCTTTGAACTTCTTTTAATCTGTCAGATGCTCTTGAAAACAAATAGTTTTTTAGGAGGTCTGCAACAGATAAATCTAAGCCTCTATCATTCAAAGTCTCGAAAATAAGGTAAGAATTAGCTTCATCGGCGACTGATATTAAAATTGATACTAATTTATCTCTGATGCATTCTTCAAGTTCGATTAAAACTACAATTTCTCCTACTTTGTCTCCTAGCTTTTTTATACGTTCTTGAACTTCTTGGTACAAATATAAATATGCATCAACTATTAGTTTGTTTGATTTTTCTATATTTCTCTTTTTAGATAGCTCACGTAAGAAAGTAATTTTTTGGGATTCAACAATATATTCTTGATAAAACTGATTATTTCTTTCATTGAGGACTAGCTTCGATTCGGTTTTCCGAGTTCGCAGATTCAATGAACCTAAATACTTATTTGAAATAGTTTGAGCTAACTGATCATCTCCTTTTTCCTTAGCTATATTCCTAAGTACACACATTAATATTGACATCGTTGTCACACGCTGTTGCCCATCTATCAGCATTAACTCAGGTTTTTTTGAGTTATTTACAACGACTGCACCAATAAAGTGTTCGCTACGTCCTTCGTCCAGCGTCTCAGTGATATCTTTCCAAAGCTGCTCAACTTGTGCTTCTGTCCATGAATAATCTCTTTGGAAACTAGGCACTGAGTATGAATTATTGCCTGTTAGTAATTCACCGAAGCTCATTAAGCGGCTATCAATACTGGACGTTGGCATTTGAAAATCCTGAACGTTTATAAACTACATATCGCATCTAAGTACTAGCATAACAAGCCTGCCTCAGATATATACCTCCCGCTAGATAGAATATAAGTTTACCTGAGTTATTTAGGTAAATTTTTGACTACTAAATTGATGTATTGACCGTACTTTTTTCCACATTTTCAACCTGTTAAAAGATTTACCACAGATGCTGTAGGATTTATCTGATGTAGCGGATTTTACTACGATAAAATAACCCAACAGGCGATCGCACAACTACAAGAATTTATTTCGGATATAAATAAATCCCCGCTATCCTATGTATAGCGGGGTTTGCGTTTCAAACGTCACCTACCCAGACGTATTTAGTTACCCTTGCAAGAACGCTTGGGGACACTTCCTAACACACTTCCTTTTCCCATTGACAATTTCACACACTAAAACTGGATATCCACCTCCATTACACTGTGCAATTAACTGTTCTGATTTTGGCTGTGACAATGATTTAGCTTGCGCTGAAATTCCACCTAAAAGTACCGCAGTTGCCGATGCAAGTAGTACAGCTATCTTGTATTTTGCTTTCATGAAAATATCCTTCGTTTTTCTCTACATTTGTTTTGTCCGGACAAATAGATATAGATAAACTAAAAGCAACTTATGCAGTTTTAAAGCGATCGCGCAAAAAAACCTAGTAAATGGAGAAACAACCTATGAGTGCGAATATAGTTAAAACCGAACAAAAGCTGACGTTTGAGCAGTTTATCGAACAGCTACCAGATGAAGACGGTCACTACGAATTGGTGGATGGGGAAATAGTGAAGATTTTAGCTACGAGAAATCACGAAGATATCGCTGATTTTATTGCCGACTCATTCAAGGCAGAAACCACACGTCAGCAGTTGAACTATAGAGTATCTGGCAGAATTATGATTTGCACCACCACAAGCGCTGGTAAAGAACAAGGACGTCAACCGGATGTCAGCGTTGTTGATAAAACTGTCTGGTCAGCAAATCGCGCTGCTTATTCTGCATTACTGGAACCATTACAATTAGCAGTAGAAGTTGTATCAACTAACTGGGAAGACGACTATATCGATAAATTAGATGAGTATCGACGGTTGGGAATATCTGAATACTGGATTGTTGATTATTTCGCGTTAGGGAGTCGCACTTATTTAGGCAATCCCAAAATGCCCGCAGTATTTGTTTACCTGCTCGATGATAGTGGTGCTTACCAGATGACCACTTATCGGGGGAACGAGCGAATTGTATCGCGTACTTTTCCAGAACTAGCCTTAACTGCTGAACAAGTGTTGAAAGCTTAGTTAACTTACAGCAAAATCCGTATACTTCCTTCTTGCGGGTGCTTGAAATGCCAAGACAATATCCTCCTTCGGAACCCCCAACTCTAACAAATCCCCAGCAATTCCCCGTTCCGTTCCATCATGCTGAATCCAAATTTTTCCATTTTTAATATTGAGATGCAGTATCATCCCGTGGATGCGTTTGTTTCCATTCCACCCAAATGTCATTAATTGATAGTGTTTGTGTTCCCTATCAAAAACTAACTGTACTTCCACATCTCCATAAGACGGCTTAAATTGACTATACTCTTTCAATAAATCTTCAATATAATTTTGATACTGCTCTAACTTATCCATTGAACTATTTTCTCCTGCTCGGTATCGTAGACAATGAGTTGAAATTGATAGTTAGCAATAGCCAGTTGAGTAAATTCTAACTTAAAAAAAGTTTCATAAATATCAACAGGAACCGCGAGATATAGAACCCTATCCGGTTCTTCCTGTTGCAAAATTAAGCGATAATTCATCATCTGACCAACTGCTTGATGAAAGTCGGAAATTACTGAGTAGCTGAGAAAACTTTTTATCTCAACAGCTATTTTTTGATTTTCTTTTTGGGCAGCAATCATTTTTTCTGCACCCAAATCAACAAATAAATCTACACCTCCAAATTGCAGAAATAGAGGATCATTTGTGATAATCCACCCTTCCTTAATTAAGCCATTTTTGACCGCATCATGAAACTTGTCCTTAGCCATTTCTATATTTTGGCAAAAATAAAATCTACAAACCCATGTATTCCCACTTTTTTCATAATTGCTGAACTTCCTTTTTGGAAAAATATGAAATTAGGTTTTTGCAACACAACCGGTCAAATCCCGTAAGAGCGGGGATAAGGCTTTAAAAGTGTCTTAGCTTGATAGACATAAACGACGTTGATAACCACCCCACCTCGTCGAATCGGTATCGTTTCGATCGCACTCAAGCTGCTAAAGTAACTTCGATAGCTAGCCATTAAGTCTTTTCTGAGATTAAAGGGGGCAGTAGTGATGTACAGCGCATCTTTTCCCAACCATTCCTCAGGCTTTGACCAAAAAGCAAATCCACGCAGATCCTTGCCAATATCAAAGCAAGTAATTGGTGTGTCAGCTAGAGGTTTAAGGGACATTGCGATCGGTCCACCTAGGTAATAGCGATTGGTGAATATAAAGCTAGAGTTGTGTAGCGCTGCACTGAGGACAGGAGATTCAGCAAAACCGCGTCGCACTTGCTCAATATCAATTAGTTCTGTAGAGGGGTCGTCCTTGGGAGACAAGAATCCTCCCAGTAAAGCGTATTGACCAGGCTTTTGCATAATTCCTGTTGTTATTTGCAGCAGGACAATAAGTAACAAGCTGCTAACCGCAATTCCCGAACCTAAAAGCCATCGACGCACAGAACGTCTAGATTTCTCCTGCCAGATAACTGCCTGTTGCCCTAATAGTAAAGTTGTCCCCCAAAATCCTGGCATCGTCCAAGCCGGCAAAATTTGCCGATATCCTCCGATGAAAGTAAACCCGAAAATTATCGGTAGGGACACCCATAAAATCAATAGCACCGAAGCGTCTAAATCTTTTCTTGAAGTTAGTGATTTCTGATAAAAAAATTGATTTATTTGAGCTGCTACTTGTCGCAAACTCACCCACCAAAGCGGAAAACCGATGGTGGGAAATAAATAAGCTATCCCAAGAAAAAAGACAGATACTACACTCAGCAGATTGTAACCACTTTTCGGCACTGCACGCTCTGACTGAAAACGAAAAGACACCCAATCATGCTGGATATTCCAAAACACAATTGGGGAGATGGTGATGATAAATAAGCATAACCCTAACCATGCCCAAGGCGATCGCACAACACAGCGATGACGTGGACTCGTCAAACAAAAACCAATTAGCCCCACTCCCAAAACAAAACCGTGATATTTGCTATCACAGGCTAATCCTACCAAAATACCAAGAATCGCTAAACGGTAACTAGGGACGTATAAACTAGATGAGCAGGATTCTTGATTTCCAGGCTGTCGAAAAAACTCATTAGCCGCACAATATAAACTGGCTGACCAAAAAAACATCAGTGGACTGTCAGGTAGACTGAGAATGCCAAAAGTAACTTGAAAAATGGGACAGATGGTAGCGATCGCCAAAGTCAAATTGGCAGCCTTTGCAGAGAATAGTCTCTTGCTAGTCAGATACAATAACACCAAACTACCTGTGTAGCAAATTAGCGCTCCCAGCCGAATTGTGAATTGGGATACAACTCCAGTCAACACCGGACCAAAACCAGTTGTCAGCGCAACCAGAAATGGATGATCGAAATAGCTCCAATCCAGATGCAGACTGTAAAGATAGTAGTAAGCTTCATCAAAAGTAGGGTAAACCGAAAAAGCAAGGAAAGATCGAAACAGCAGTCCCCCAACCAATAAAAAAAGCACTAACTGATTAGTTTTTTCAGCCAGCCATTTCTGAGCTATTTGCATTTACTTCAATTTTATCCTTCTCATTAATATGCATCTTAATCTTGAAGTTATATAAATCAAAATAGGGCTTACGCACTCCTAATAGAGAAAACAAGACTTTGAGATTGCTTCCTCACGTCGATAGGGACAGAAATACTCAGCCCACCTGGAGTATATCCTTAACACAACCCACCCAAAAACTCTGTCTTCCTCTTCCTCAGCGTACCTTTGCGCTTACCTTAGCGTACCTTTGCGTTTAAAAAAGCTACGAATGCGATTTAAACACCTGTGCCATAAAGTAGTACATTGAAAAATGCATCTAGAGTAGCATTATTGTTCTTGACGAAATTACCTGTGCGAAAAATAGTTATTGCCGGCAACTGGAAAATGTTCAAAACTCAGGCAGAATCCCAAGAATTTTTACAAGGATTTCTGCCCACCTTACAAGAAACACCCGAAGAGCGAGAAGTCGTTTTATGTGTACCCTTCACTGACTTAAGGGCTTTGTCCATGAATCTGCATGGAAGTCTTATACAGCTAGGAGCGCAAAATGTCCACTGGGAAGAAAGTGGAGCATATACTGGTGAAATTTCCGGTCCCATGCTCACAGAAATTGGCGTACGCTATGTAATTGTCGGTCATAGCGAACGCCGACAATACTTTGGGGAAACGGATACTACCGTCAACCTGCGTCTCAAAGCAGCTCAAAAATATCGTCTTACCCCAATTTTGTGTGTAGGTGAAACTAAACAACAACGAGATGCAGGAGAAACCGAACTTCTGATTACCACTCAGTTAGAAAAAGACTTGGTAGATGTTGACCAAACTAACTTAGTGATTGCTTACGAACCGATTTGGGCGATCGGCACTGGTGACACTTGCGAAACAAAAGAAGCCAATCGCGTAATTGGTTTAATTCGCAGTCAGTTGACAAATCCCAATGTTCCAATTCAATATGGCGGTTCAGTCAAGCCAAATAATATTGACGAAATTATGGCTCAACCGGAAATTGATGGGGCTTTAGTGGGGGGAGCGAGTTTAGAAGCTGCGGGTTTTGCCCGAATCGTTAATTATAAGTAAAAGAAAAGTATTAGGCGAATAGAATTCGCTACTACACAAGCAAAGTCCACCTCCGTGGACTAATCAAAATCAAGGGTTTTTAACCCACGGAGGTGGGTTTTGTCTGTATAGCCGCGACTTCTAGTCGCCAGGGCTAGTAATAAATTAGACTTTTCAAACATCCTCTTATACCTTCAGTTTATGCCAAGCAATTTGATAATTCGCGATCGCTGTTTCGATTGGGGACAGCGGACTTATCTCATGGGTGTTTTAAATGTGACACCTGACAGTTTTAGTGATGGTGGCGATTTTAACAGCATTGCTGCGGCTCTAATACAAGCACAAGCAATGGTAACTGCTGGTGCTGACATTATCGATATCGGTGGTCAATCGACTCGACCAGGAGCGGTGCAAATCTCTGTGGATGAAGAACTTGAGCGGATGCTGTCGGTCTTACAAGTACTCAGAAATGAACTGGACATACCAATTTCTGTAGATACCACAAGGGCAGTTGTAGCAAAAGCATCTATAGAAGCTGGAGCGGATATAGTTAATGATATCTCTGGAGGCACATTTGATTTAGAAATGTTGCCAACTGTTGCTAAATTAAACGTGCCAATTATCCTAATGCATATCAGGGGAAACCCAGAGAGTATGAATCAACTTACAGATTATCAGGATTTGATGGGGGAGATTTATACTTTTTTAGAAAGGCAAATTGCAGCGGCAACAGCTGCGGGTATTGGACCTGAGAAAATAATTATCGATCCTGGTATTGGTTTTGCCAAAAACTACGAGCAAAACTTAGAAATATTTCGCTGCTTGCGATCGCTCGCACCACTCAACTGCCCTATCCTCATAGGACCATCCCGTAAAAGTTTCATTGGTCGCATTTTAAATCAACCAGATGCAAAATCACGAGTTTGGGGAACGGCAGCAGCATGTTGTGCTGCTATCTTTAATGGTGCTGATATCCTCAGAGTTCACGATGTCAAAGAAATGTGCGATGTATCCCTAGTTGCTGATGCACTTATGCGACATTCTCCACATCGTGATTAAATCAATCTCAGAGTGACTTTTGACTTGAGATTAGACAGAACCATTCTCAGAGCTATTGCCATTACCTTCATGAGCTACAGTGTCACCAAGCATCTGGTCAAGTGCTCCCTCTGATAGTCCTTGATTGAGAAAGACAATTTTGGCATTGGTACTGGCACCAAGTCTTTGGCTAGCTTCTACTTGTTCTTGAGCTACTAGATACCTAAGGATTTCTTTAGTTTCTGGTTTTGATGTTATCGCATCAGAAAGTATCCGAATTGACTCTTTAGTTGCTTCTGCTCTCTTAATTGCAGCTTGCTGCTCTCCTTCAGCTGTAGTAATAGCTGCCTGTTTTCTGATTACAGCCGCTTGCTGCTCTGCCATTGACTTCTGTACGCTCTCAGGGGGTGTAATACTTTGAATATCTACCCGAATAATCTCAACTCCCCATTCTGCGCTTACCTGGTTCAAAACCTGCAACAGCGATTGGTTCATCTGATTTCTAGAAGAAATGGTTTCCGATAAAGTTCTATCGGCAATATTGGCACGAAGTTCAACCGTTGCCAGGTTTGCTAGCGATATTTGGATATCATCGATTTTGTAAAAGCTTTTCTCCATACTCATGATCTTCCAGTTGACAACGCCATCAACTTCTAGGTAAACGTTATCTTTGGTGATCACTTTCTGAGGCTTAATGTCTAAAATCTGCTCCCGTGTAGTATCTTCCATCACAATACTATCCACCAAGGGAACGATAAAGTTCAGACCTGGCTTAAGTTTGCGATGATACCGTCCTAAACGCTCAACTAAGGCTTCATTACCTTCATTAATTAGTTTTGCAGACCCTAACGCATAGCCTATAAGCACTAAGACTATAGCAACAATTGGCTCCATATATGCTCCTATTCAGCTTTTGGCAGAATTGAAATTTAATCTAAAGGACACGGTACTAACTTGTCCTACCTTTAAGTTTAATGTGTTGAATGTGTAATCTTATTATCACAACCAGCAGTGTAAGGCAAGACACGATAACGCAAGGCAATGGCTATTAAAGCAATCTTTGTGTCACGCTGGCAAGTATTTTTTTTGTAAAAGTTGATATTGGTTAGTGGATATTGGTTAGCGGATAGTAGTTAGTGGATAACTGTTGACTATTAGACATAGGAGTGGAAAAGAATGTAGAGACGCGAAATTTCGCGTCTCTACAAGGATTCTGGTTAACGCATAATTAATTTTTGGAGATGTCTATTGACTATTGACCGTTGACTATTGACTCTTGACCCTTCACTTAACTACAAACTCCAGCCACGGTTTAATATTTGCCGGCAACTCGGAAACTAGACGTAACGGCAGTTGGGGTGTAGAAAGAGATTGGGCGTAAGCTGGTGTAAGAAAAGGTTGATAAATTCTCGCTTCTGGTGTAAGTTGTTTAATAAAAGCTAAACTGACACCACGAGTTAGTTGACGCAAAGGTTCGGTTTCTACACCACGCCGTTCTTTGACGATCGCAGTGGCTGCTGTTCCTATATACGCTGGATCGCTAATACTCAAGTGAGTACCACCGATCGCAGTTAAGAGATATTTGGTTCCTCGCAGTTGAGTAAAAGGTTGAATTTGATGGTTTAGCGCTGGGGTCAGGGAGTCTTCAGTGCCGGTTAAGATTAAAACTGGCTTAGTAATTTTACTTAAACCGTTTTTACCAAATAGTTTACCGACGAGAGGATTGAGTGCGATCGCACTTTTTACCCGTTCATCTTTTAATTGTCTAATCTTATCTCCTAAAGGCACCGCCGTACATTGCAACCAATCACCAGGAGATTCACCAAAAGTAAGAGAATTTTTACAATATTGCCGTAAATCTTTTAAGTCTAATTCTCCCCCAACCAAAGCCAAAGCTGTATAACCTCCCAAAGAATGACCGATTACAGTCACTTTTTCGGTATTTAGCTTTCCTTGAAGTTGTCCTCGTTGAGAATTTAGTTTTGCCAGCTCATTCAATAAAAAGGTGACATCTTTGGGACGGTCTATAAATTCTGATGGTGGCATCAAATCTGCTAAATTACCAGATGCGGAAGCGTTATTAACTGATGTCAGGTTACTACCAGGATGTTCAATTGCCGCAACCGTGATGCCGTGAGATGCTAAATGACGCGCTAAATATTCCGAAAATTTGCGATTTGCGCCAAAGCCGTGAGAAATTACTACTAAAGGTGTTTGCGCTTCACTTTGACTTGAATATATATCTACAGGAATAATTCTATTTCGTTGTCTGTCGGTCAAAGTTAAGGTTTGCACTTGAACTGTTTCTTTACCTCTTGCCGCCGGATCGAAAGTTGCCCGAAACGGTATATTATTGTCAACAGCTAATTCTCGTGCTAACAAGACTCCCAAAGCTTGACTTTGCAGGCGATTGGCGCTAAATTCAACTGCTAGACCGATCGCTTGAGTTGCATCTACGGTAACATCAGATTGTGGATAAGCCCGCAAAAAACCAAGTGCGCTTAAACCATTAAATTGTCGCAGCGCTATATTAAGTGTTCCTTGCAAACTTTCGACTGTACTACCCGGAATTGCTACACCCAAAGATGTAATTAATCGTTTCCCTTCTGGTGTTCGCACCAAATCAGCGATGAATTTGTCGGCTATTGCCGGATTTACTTGCAAACGTGTTGTCAGCAATTTTTGTACCTCCGGTGAGAGTACAGAAGATAAAATTTCCAGCTTTTCTGGTAGTTTACCAGTTTTAGCGTATTTTTCTAAATCGGCGATCGCTACTGACTGCTCAAATGGACCTAAGCGGATAATAACTCTTTGGGCGGCTAATGTAGAGGGCATCCCCACACCCAAACCGAAACCTAGGGACAAACTACACAATAATTTTTGTGCAAATGCAATTTTACGGCGATTTCTTACCAATAGCTGAAATTGCATAGATTTATTTGCCTAAGTTTTGTGAAAGCGCAGATTATCAGCAGTTGTCAAAACTAAATGCTGAAATCAAGAAAAGCGATTAATGCACTTCTTTTACAACTTATAGCAAAAATTTACTTGAGTATTTTTTCAGGTGTTGCATCTGTGAAGGTTAGAGTCTGTAGAATGCAATGCGATCGCTCCCAATTGTCTTACAATATACTACACTGAATCCAATCGAACAATGAGTCTTAATTTTAACAATTGCATTTGGCAAGGTCATATTTTTACTCATACAATCTATAAAAAGGCGATCCGTGTATAAAACATCAGCCGGAAAATCATAATTTTTATTACTTTATTAAAAATTCACTCTTTAAAAAGTTATCGTTAAACTTCAAATGGCAGACCGGATAAATGATATCGCTTGGCAAGCTCACCTGGGTAGCGTTGCTGCGATTATTCAAGTATTGAACCAAAAATTAGCCAATTCTGGTGTCAGAACCAGAGCCATTTTTGCTGATGGTGTCTTACAACTTCTTTGTGAGGCTCGTACAGTCGATAAACTTGAACAATCAACTCTAGTTAAGCAAATTAAACAAATTCTGGAATCAATCGCACCCCGTAACATTCGTCGAGTTAACATCAACAGTCGAATTGTTCAAGAACAGCAATTGCTATGGTTAGAGGAAATTAGCCGTGCTGGAGAAAATCAATTACTTTGGTCAGAGGAAATTATATTAGCTCAACCAACAATCATACAGCAAGTAATTCAAGATTTCCAAGAGCGTAAAATCGAACAAGCAAAGCAAAATTTACCTAAGTCTCAATATTCTAGCTCTTTAGTAGTTATTAACAAAAGTAAGCGTCAAAAATTGAACAGTGGACAGATGTTGAATACAGTGGGTTTATGCTTATTTTTATTTGTCCTTGGTTGGAGTGCTTATGCTTGGTTAGGTGGTAGATGGAATTCAATGCCACAAGAAATGGTTAAATCTTTAGCACCAGCGGTAAAATCGGACGAGCCGGCTTCGACTAACGAAGAACCAGAAATAACACCTTTGGCACCTATACCGAGTGATTCTACCCGAGATGAAGATTTGTTTGCAGCAGCCGTGAGAATTGCCAATCAAGCTTCCACAACCGGGAAAAATGCTCAAACATCAATTCAATGGTTGGAGCTAGCTGCTAGGTGGCAAAGAGCCTCTGATTTAATGAGCAAAGTCCCATCCAATCATAGTCGGTACAAAGAAGCTCAGATTCGCACTAAGTTGTATCGAGAGTATAGTGAGGCAGCGCAGAAACAAGCAGATAAGAATAAAAAAAGTCAGGAGTCAAAAGTCACTAGTCAAAAGTCAGAATTCTGACTCTTAAATTTTACCAGACTGACGCAACTCAAAAATTAATTTCCCTTGGACTGAACCTGGACACTCATTGGACAGCCTTCCACGAAGAAGTGTCTGAGATGCTGCATGAATATTTCAAAACAAGGCTGTCCAATGAGTGTCTATCGTT
>CASBQC010000120.1 GCA_949127805.1 Nostocales cyanobacterium PMM_0081 | reverse complement strand
GTGTTAGGGAATGAGTGCAAGATATCATGTGAACAGAGGGGAATCAGTTATGGGTAAAGAAATAAAAAACCAACATTGGAATATCCAAGTTTTTACCCATCGAACCTTTGCTGTATTTATCAGTCTGCTGTTGCTGTCTGATGTGGGGATAGCTGCTGGACGCTACGAAGTTAAAATCGCGCAGCAGCAACCAAAATCGCAAGAAGAAACCAGCGCAGCAGCGAAACGAGCATTAGATGAGGGATTCAAACTATATCGGCAAGGGAGAGCAGAATCTTTACGGCAGGCAATTGGGAAATGGGAACAAGCGCTGAAACTGTACCGACAGATAAATGATAAAACCTGGGAAGCTCTTACCCTCACTAGTATAGGGCGAGTTTACTCAGATTTAGGAGAAAAACAGAAAGCACTGTCATATTACGACCAAGCACTGCCGTTGTTTCATCAAGTGGGGAACAAAGCTGGTGAAGCTACTACCCTCAATAACATCGGGACAGTTTACGACACTTTAGGAGAAAAACAGAAGGCACTTTCGTATTACGACCAAGCACTGCCGTTGCGTCGTCAAGTGGGGGACAAAGGTGGTGAAGCTACTACCCTCAATAATATCGGGAAAGTTTTCTCAGATTTAGGAGAAAAACAGAAAGCACTGTCATATTTCGACCAAGCACTGCCGTTGCGTCGTCAAGTGGAAGACAAAGGTGGTGAAGCTGGAACCCTCAATAATATCGGGGGAGTTTTCTCAGATTTAGGAGAAAAACAGAAAGCACTGTCATATTACGACCAAGCACTGCCGTTGCATCGTCAAGTCGGGGACAAAGGTGGTGAAGCTATTACCCTCAGTAATATCGGGACAGTTTACTTTGATTTAGGAGAAAAACAGAAAGCACTGTCATATTTCGACCAAGCACTGCCGTTGCATCGTCAAGTGGTGGACAAAGGTGGTGAAGCTGTTACCCTCAATAATATCGGAGCAGTTTACTCAGATTTAGGAAAAAAACAGAAAGCACTGTCATATTACGACCAAGCACTGCCGTTGTATCGTCAAGTGGGGGACAAAGATGGTGAAGCTACTACCCTCATTAATATCGGGAAAGTTTACTCTAATTTAGGAGAAAAACAGAAAGCACTGTCATATTACGACCAAGCACTACCGTTGCGTCGTCAAGTGGGGAACAAAGGTGGTGAAGCTAATACCCTCAATAATATCGGGGCAGTTTACTTTTATTTAGGAGAAAAACAGAAAGCACTGTCATATTACGACCAAGCACTGCCGTTGCTTCGTCAAGTCGGGGACAAAGGTGGTGAAGCTAATACTCTGTTCAATCTTGCTGACCTGGAACGCAGCAAAAACAACTTACAAGCAGCACTCACTTATATCGAAACTGCGATCGCAATCGTTGAAGATTTACGCACCAAAATCGATAGGCAAGATTTACGCACTTCCTATTTTGCATCAGTGCAGGATTATTACCAATTCAAAATTGACCTGTTGATGCAACTGCATAAAAAAGACCCATCCAAAAGATACGATGCTTTGGCTCTTGATACGAACGAGCGATCGCGTGCTAGGGTACTAATCGAACTGTTAACCGAAGCAAATGCCAACATCCGCAAAGGTGCAAACCCCCAACTACTAGAACAGGAAACTAGCTTATTACAACGAATTGAAGCCACAGACAAACTACTACAAAACTTACAGTCACAAAGCCAGAAAGACCCCATCCTTAAAAATTCTATCGAACAACGCCAGAAAGAACGCGAAAATCTCCTCAACCAATACCGCGAACTGCAAACCAAAATCCGCACCACCAACCCAGAATATGCTGCAATCAAGTATCCACAACCTTTAAAACTGGCGCAAATTCAGCAACAACTCGATAAAGACACCCTGCTGTTACAATATTCCTTAGGAAGCGATCGCAGCTATCTTTGGGCAGTCACACCGGATTCTCTCGACTCCTACGAACTCCCCGGACAGAAACAAATCGAGGATGCTGCAAATAATTTCCGAGAAGCCATAGTTCTCGGTCGTACCCCCCACGGCAGAAATAATCCTGATGAAATAAATAAGCCTGCTTCTCAACTCACCCAAATAATTCTCGCACCCGTCGCTAACAAGTTAGGGAAAAAGCGATTAGTAATTGTCGCTGATGGAGTTTTGCAAAACATTCCCTTTGCAGCATTAGCAGAACCATCTGCTACAACATCCCTTATTTATCAGCCTCTTCTAGTCAACCACCAAATCGTCAATTTACCCTCCGTGACTGCGATCGCTACCCAGCGACAACAACTAAACAAACGCAAACCCGCACCCAAAACCCTGGCAATCCTTGCCGACCCCGTATTTGCCGCTGACGATAAGCGAGTCACAGGCAAAGAACCTACCATAGCACCCGACCTCAACCTTGACCGTTCGAGTTTGCAACGTGCCCTCAAAAACCTCAACCGTAGCGGATTAATGTCCCTACCAGGTACACGCACAGAAGCCGAAGAAATCCTCAAACTTGTATCACCTTCCCAAAGCATACATGCCTATGATTTTGAAGCCAATTACAACTTCGTAACCAACCCACAACTCAAACAATATCGGTTCTTGCAATTTGCTACCCACGGTATTGTCGATACTACCAACCCTGAATTATCGGGAATTGTCCTCTCCCAAGTCGATAAACAAGGTAAACCAGTTGAAAAAGGTTATCTGCGTTTAGGTGACATCTTCAACTTAGATTTGGGCGCCGAGTTAGTCGTTTTGAGTGCCTGCGAAACGGGTTTGGGGAAAAATGTCAAAGGTGAAGGGTTGATGGGGTTGACAAGAGGATTGATGTATGCTGGGTCAAAGCGGGCTGTGGTGTCTTTGTGGCAGGTTGACGATGAAGGCACATCGCAATTGATGCCGTTATTTTATAAAGCGATTTTGCAAGGTGAGCCTCCCACATCAGCTTTGCGGGATGCACAACTGCAACTGTGGCAGCAGAAGCAGTGGCAAAATCCTTACTATTGGGCAGCTTTCACCTTGCAAGGTGATTGGAGATAGAGAGACGTAGCAATGCTACGTCTCTACAATTAAACCCTATCTTCAGATTAGTCCGCGCAGGCGGACTTTGTTTGTGTAGCCGCGATTTTAATCGTCGGGGCTTCATGAAATTATTCTCTGCCCAGAGTCATAGAAGAGCGTTAGCGACTAATGTTGCAAGGTAGACTGTTCCCGTAACTTGTGGAACTATTCCCATAACTTGTGGAACCGTTCCCATAACTTGTGGAACCGTTCCCATAACTTGTGGAACCGTTCCCATAACTTGTGGAACC
>CASBQC010000119.1 GCA_949127805.1 Nostocales cyanobacterium PMM_0081 | reverse complement strand
CTTTTGAAGGGGGGTTTGGCTACTTATATACTCAATCTTCTGACACACCGCTTCAAAATCATTGAGGACGGCATCATTTGTAAATCTTAAAACACTCAATCCATATCCCTCAAGAATTTCCGTTCTCTCCTGGTCATATACTAGCCCCTCTTGTGTAAAATGACTTTCCCCATCAATTTCAATTACCAGTTTGAGTGCAGCACAGTAAAAGTCAACGATGAAGTGATTGATAGGTCTTTGGCGCAAAACACGAAATTGGAATGTTCTTAAATAGCCTTGCCAAAGCTTCTTCTCAGCAGGAGTGGGGTTTTGGCGAAGTTGTTTTGCTCTGGATACCAATTGAAGATTATAAGGCAAATGAAAATCTGAATTGTTAAGGTTTCCTTTGTTGAAGATTGGCATAAGTTTTTTCTAGATTATAATCCCCTTGCCTGCGGCGACCCCCTTAAAAATGGGGTGAAAAAGAGAATTTACAGCGCTTCAGCGCTTACTACGTCACTTATAAAGTTTATCCTGGAAAATAGATAAAAAAATCCGATTAATCTCGAATAAGAATATGGCAAGCGGTGATTTATCTGATTCTGGGTCAGCTTTTGTGAGTGTCCCCAGAATCAAAATCTTGACGATGTTTCGACTCGGTTTATTTCAGATGGGGTTGGGTATTATGTCGATTCTCACTTTGGGAGTGTTGAATCGAGTCATGATTGAAGAGTTGAAAGTGCCGGCGTTAATTGCAGCTGGTACGATCGCTATGCATCAATTTGTCTCACCGACAAGAGTCTGGTTTGGGCAAATGTCCGATTCTAAATTGCTGTTTGGTTATCACCGCACTGGTTATATCTGGTTGGGTGCAGTTTTGTTTGCGATCGCTTCCTTTTTAGCGGTACAAGTTGTTTGGCAACTCGGTTTGAGTTTGCAAGGGGGAATTTGGACAACTCAAACTACAATTTGGGCAATATTTCTCGCTTTTATCTTCGCTCTTTACGGTTTGGCGATCGGTTTGAGTGCCACACCTTTCGCAGCGCTGCTAGTTGATGTTTCTGATGAAGACAACCGCTCAAAACTAGTCGGGGTTGTTTGGTCAATGCTGATGGTGGGTATCATTGTCGGGGCAATTATTAGCAGTGGCTTACTCAAACAAATTGCTTTAAATGCACCGTTAGATGTACTGCGATCGCAAATCAACCGTTTGTTTTTAATCGTACCGGCAATTGTCGTCGTTTTATGCTTTCTCGCGACAATTGGCGTAGAAAAAAAATATTCTCAGTATACTACTCGTTCGACGGCAGTTGAGCGCGAAGATAAAATTACTTTGGGCAGAGCGCTGCGAGTGCTAACAGCGAGTCGGCAAACTGGGATATTTTTCAGTTTTTTGCTACTAATGACCATCAGCTTGTTTTTGCAAGATGCAGTTTTGGAACCTTACGGTGGTCAAGTGTTTAAGATGACGATCGCGGAAACAACAAAGCTGAATGCTTTCTTTGGTGCGGGGACGCTGGTTGGTTTGAGTGTCACCGGCTTTTTGATTGCCCCACGTTTGGGAAAGAAAAACACCACCAAGGTGGGATGTGTAGGGGTAGCGATATGTTCGCTATTGATTATTTTGGCGGGAACAACCGCTGATCCGAAGCTGTTGCAATCAAGTTTAATTTTCTTTGGCTTTGCTTCTGGTGTGACGACAACCGGAGCGTTAAGTTTGATGCTGGATCTCACTGCTGTGGAAACTGCGGGGACATTTATCGGTGCTTGGGGGTTAGCGCAAGCAATGGCAAGAGCGTTATCTACAGTATTTGGTGGTGCGCTGTTGAATTTAGGGAAAAGCTTCTTGTCAACACCACTTCAAGCTTATGGTTTAGTGTTTGCCACGCAATCTGTAGGTATTTTGCTGGCGCTGTGGTTTTTAAGTCAAGTGAATGTTACAGAATTTCAGAATAACGCAAAGCTTGCGATCGCCTCTATTTTAGAAAGCGATTTAGATTAATTTTGTTTTGCGCCAAGTCCCAAAGGCGCGAAAATAAAATTATGAGTGATTTTTGGACAACAATTCTCGAATTTGCCCAAACCACTACCACCAGGGTAGGCAAGCAGCTAATGCTAGATTTTGGGCAGGTGCAAGCTTCGCAAAAAGCTGACGGTACTTTGGTTACACAAGCCGATAAATGGGCAGATCAGACAATTTGTGATGCGATCGCTTCCACTTTTGCCGGTTATGGCATCCTCAGCGAAGAAGCTGATAAGGTGTTTCCCGGTACAGAGTGGTGCTGGGTAATTGACCCTCTCGATGGCACAACTAACTTTACACGCGGTATTCCTATTTGGTCAATTTCCCTAGGTTTGCTGTATAAAGGTGTACCTATTTTTGGCTATGTATATGTGCCACCAACAAACCAAGCTTTTCACGGCTTTTGGCAAGGTACATCTGGGTTAGCAACACCCACCGGGGCATTTCTCAATCATCATCCCATCCACAGCAGTGCTGACGATCCTAGCAACAATCATTTTTTTAACCTTTGTTCTCGCAGTACAGCAGCTATCAAAGATGGTTTTCCCTGTAAAATTCGCATGTTAGGTGTTGCTAGCTATAATTTTCTCACAGTAGCGGCAGGGGCAACATTGGGTGGTATGGAAGCGACACCAAAAGTTTGGGATATTGCTGCGGCTTGGGTAATTGTTCAGGCAGCAGGTGGAAGTTGGGTATCTTTGAAGACAGAGCCGTTCCCTTTATTATCGGGAGAAGATTATTGCGATCGCTCTTTCCCCACTTTAGTTCTCAGTCGTGCAGAATTACAACCTGTATTTCAGCCCTTTGTGGATAAAGTAAAAATCTGAAAGTTCGTAGTAAGCGCTGTACTCGCTTTAAAAATCTGAAAGTTCGTAGTAAGCGCTGTACTCGCTTTAAATTGAGCGATAAATCGCTCACTACGAATAAGAGCAAGAAAAAAGTTCACGGCTGAGGATATAATTTTTCCGGAGTTTCGTGTTCAGAATGTCAACTTTGAGCCTCAGAAGCTCAACAAATAAATTTTCGCGGTGCTAAAAACAATGGCAATAGATATTTGTTTAGCTGGTGCGACAGGATGGGTGGGGTGCTCCTTAGTAAAAGCGATTTGTGGTGAGCAAGACTTGAATCTCGTAGGAGCTGTTTCCAGAACTCATGCTGGTAAGAGATTGGATGATGTAATTATGGAGACATCTTCAGATGTGAGTATTAGTGGTTCCGTCAAAGAAGCTTTCATTCAGAAGTGCGATGTTTTAGTTGATTACACTAAACCGGATGTAGTTAAAAGCAACGTCCTAGAAGCTATACAGAATGGTATTCATGTAGTTATAGGTACTTCTGGTCTTAGCGATGAAGACTTTGTGCAAATAAATGAACAGGCAATTAAGCATCAGGTAGGAGTTTTAGCAGCTGAGCAGTACTCCTACAACGCTTTGCCGAGTTAGCAGCCAAATACACCAGCATTTGGGAAATTGTAGATTACGCTTCTGAAAAGAAAGTGGATGCTCCCAGTGGCACAGCCAGGGAACTTGCTTCGCGACTAGGACGAGTTAAAAAGCCAATTCCATACAATCCCATAGAAAAAACTCAGGGTTAGTAACTGTTGGCTAATTTATACCCATATCTAGACAAAGCTTACTGTTTGTCTACATTCTCAATCAAGTTATCGACAAATTCTCTAAGCCGTTCTTTCCAATCAGGGACGGTTTTTAGTTTTTCTCTTACACCCAAACGAACGTTAAAGCATACTGGCGACCTGTCCATTGGTTCATCGTTTAATGGTCTTGCACTATAGGTCTGCGGTTGAGAGAATGTTTCGTTCTAGACACCAGCGAATTAAGTAGAGCGCTTCTGTCTGACTTAATGGCTGCCCGCGCAATTCCTCGATTAAGCTGGCAGTGGTTCGGGGCTTGGTGCAAAACTCCCGCATAATTAACAGGTCAAAGTTACCCAGCCAGCGAACTAGATTACCATCAGGCAAGGCGATCGCTTCTGTACACTTAATCAACCCATTGATGTAAAGTCCTGTCATCTTTGTTTGTCCAATGTAATAAATTATGGATGGCAGTGGAGCATTACTAATAGAGAGTTGTGGTGGGTTAGTAGGTAGAGGCTGATTGCCAGATAGCGAATTGATATTAGAAATATGGCGGAGCCTTTCTGCGCTAACCAGTTCGCGGTAATACTGCGTGGCGTAATCTCGATCTGCTGGCGAATCTCGCCAAGTGCGAACAACAGCAGCAGCAGCCAAGGTACTCGATAGGGCAAAACGAATTCCTTGCCCAGCAATCGGGCTGTATGCCAATGCCGCATCACCGACAGCTAGCCTGCGGTCTTGAATAGATTCTTCTGCCCACTGTGGAGAGACTGGTCGTCGCCCCAGCAGGTGTAGTTGCATTGGGGGAAGACACAAACTTTCTCTAATTAGGTCTTGAACCTGCTCATAACTAGTATGGTGCGAACTGACAACACCAACCGTCATGGTATGCGGCAGACCAAGACGATAAGCCCATCCCCCTCTTAATTGGGCTATCCGCCCACGCAGTAAACTCTCATTTCCAGAAGTACTAAAAATCTGGGCTATTTCCCTTTGATCCCGTTTGATCGGTCGCGACCAGAGTGCTGAACGTCCTGTGGCGTCAATACCTGCGGCAAATCGCTGTTCTACTCCATTTACCATTAAGCGCACCGATTCTTTTTCGACAACAAGCGGCGCAATTGTATTGCTAGATACTACGGTTGCACCTTGCTGAATCACCATAGCGATCGCAGCTTGAGCTAACAGTGATCGCTCAACATGTATATACTTTCCTGGTCTAATTACAGATTCGTTACCTTGCCAAGCGGTTTCAAATCCCTCTACCCAGAAACCGCCTGCCATCTGCAAAGCTGGTGTCAAATCAAGGGCATCGAATAGCCGCAAGGCTGACTCTGGAATTGCCTCAACGGTTTTGACCTGAGGCAGTCCGCGACTTAGCAGTAAAGGGCGGAAGCCGCAACTTAGCAACCGCATTGCTACAGCGGCGGCGGACAACCCCACCCCGGCGATCGCTATATTGTTTTCCCAATTACTGGTATTATTCACAAGCTGAAACTCAACACTGAAAAAATAGTTAACACAATTTATATTAAGTATTCAAGAAAATTCAGGGAATGTATGATAGCCTCGGTTGTATCCAAGTATTTCTCATGGGAGGTTTGTGTGCAGCCTCGATTGCTTGAAGTATTCTTCTATCCACCAATGGCTATTGGTCGCTTAGGTGGCAGTAATATCACATTAGAGAGTTTCACCTGGCAGGAAGACCCAACTTTACATGGTGCAGCTAAAACAATTATTGAGCCAGCAATTAGTCTAGAAATTCAACCGGATGGTTCAATACGTCCTTATCTACCTAGCATTATTCACTTTAAGGATCAAAACCTTTTTCGTCCAGTCGCGCCATTTTTTGAGTTATGGGCACGAGTACAAGATGCTGATAGCTCTATTAAAGAGGTTCCTCTAACAAATAAACTTCTGCAAGAATTAACAGTACCCCTTGATGCTGTTTCTTACGTGGTAGAGGCTGCAAATTTAAAAGCAGCAAGGCGCACTGGCGATCCCACCTGTGGTTTTAGTGCCAGGGTTGAGGTTCGCGCTAGTGATTCTCAACCTTACCCACTTTTGGCAACCAGTCCACGGGGAGTAGGTTCGGAACCCTTAGTTTTGCCCGATAAGCCTATACCTCTGGGGCACATTCAAGTGATTCGCCCGGTGGATGCTGTGGAGATGGGGGTGGACTTGGGTGTACTCCGCATTCGGTTTACGCCTGCTTACGGTCATGTCTATGGGCCACCAACGGCTACCACAGCCCCTGCTCCCGGAACTAGACGCATACATGAAATCGTTTTAGAACAAAATCGGATTCTGAATTCTAATTCCTCATGGCTCAATTACAATGCTGATTTCACACGTTATCACAATCCCGACCCATATGATACATATGATGGGGCTGATGTGGATTCTCCTGTAACAAGCGATCGCTCTTGGGGTGTTGTGGATGATACTTGTGATGGCATAATTACAGCTTTTGTTGTTGTAGGTGGGGAGCGATTCAAGTCAGTGGCTCGGTTCTTCTCAGGTCCGCCGGACTTTGCTCCTGACCGCCGTCCTTTCCTCACCTTAGCTGATGACTTAGCTGACCGCGATTTGCCTGTTCCAGCGTTAGATGACGAACAGCTGACTACTTCAGAAATTGCTGATCTCTTCCAACGTGTGTTCGAGACATTAAGTTTGCTAAATTTGGATGCTAACCGATCGCGGGCATTAAATGAAAATGCGGGCAGTAGCATACCTGAACCTGTGGCAGAATCGCCACCCCGCACCGATTTTGGGAGTATGACATCCCAAGACAAGCCTTATGCAGATAAGGTGCCAGATTTGATTAGTCAACCTGTAGCCCGTGACCACTTACCTTACTCAGCAGTTGCTGCCAGCGTTCATGCGTCTTTAACAGATGTGGAAGCCCTGACGGATTTTCTGCGTACCTTCGGGGTACGGGTCGAGTATTTGTTGCGTCCCCCCTACGGCGTGGTGGCAGAACTCAGCGAACAGCCACCAGAAACACCCGAACCCCGTCATCGAGATGTCCGTATCGAGCGCGATCGCGTCCATGATATGCGAATGCCTCCTTACATGCGTGACTCGGATGCTACGGCGTTATCTCTGACTAGGCGGCAGTATAACCAGATTTTAGGGTTTGTGGACAAGCTTCGCGCCCCAGTCCCAACTGAATTAGCCCTTACCTCTCGCCAACTTGCCCCACCAGCCACAGTAGCTACACCAGTTCGCCAGCACGTAGCCAGAGTTATAGCTCGTCGTTCCGAATCACAGGAATAATATATGCAATCTACTTTTGCAAACTCTGATTTGGCGGTTGCTGAGAGTCCCCAACCTTGGTTTCACTTGATAGCAGGTGATAAACCATTGGTATTTTTGATGGGAAACTCCCAACTTTTTGAAGTTAGCCCAGATTTTTTTGCAGACTTGGCAAATGGCAATCCAGAAGCGATCGCCGAACTACGTGCTACTGTACCATCTGCTCAAGCAGCAGTTAGTCTTTGGCACGCTGATAGAGAGCCAACTGCCATATCTCTAAATCTGGCACAATCTTGTAACTTAGCGTGTAGCTATTGTTACGCGGATGAAGGGCGCTTTGGGGGAAAACAACGTTTAATGTCAGTGGAAGTTGCTTTGAAGGCAATCGAGCGACTGATTGAGCAAACCCAAGGACGACGAGTCACCATCGGCTTTATTGGCGGTGAGCCATTTCTCAATCGCCCTACCCTATACCAAAGTGTGGAATATGCGAATGAACTGGCGGCTCGTCGCGGGATCTCTGTAGGTTTTTCCGTGACCACCAATGGGACTCTACTCAATCAGTCAGACATTGAACTCCTGCGGGACAATGCTTTTGCTGTGTCGGTGAGTATTGATGGTGGTGCAACGATTCATGATTTACACCGCAGTAACCATCGTGGTACAGGCAGCTTTGCCACAGTTGTAGATAGCCTGCGTCCCCTACTCAACAATCCAGGTCGAGCCAAGATAGCAGCACGTTCTACCGTAACTCGTGATGATATGCGGGTGTGGGAACGGGTTGAGGCTTTGAGTGCGATCGGGTTTCAAGAAATTGGCGTTAGCCCTCTGCGGACATCCCCTAACCCGGAGTTGGCTTTTACCTCAGAGGACTGGTCAATTTTTCTGCAAGAAATGATTCGGGTAGCTGAAGCTGAATGGCAAGAAGTGTTGAGAGGTAAGGAGTTTCGCTTTTCTAATTTAGCGATCGCCCTGCGGGAAATTCACCGGGGTTCCTGTCGTCCATTGCCATGTGGTGCCGCCGACAGTTATGTATCTGTGAGTGCTGAAGGTAATTACTTTACCTGCCACCGTACCATCGACCAAGACCGCTTTGCCTTGGGAACACTTGCTGATGGCCCTTCTCAAGTAGCCCGCGAGGAGTTTTTGCAAGCGCGATCGGTTGATCGCCAAGAACCTTGCCGTTCTTGCTGGGCACGTTACCTGTGCGGTGGCGGCTGTCATGCTGAAGTCATTGCATCTGGCCGTCATGGTTGCGATTATATCCGGGGCTGGCTGGATTACTGCTTACGTTATTACGATCGCGCTTTATCTGAACGTCCTGAGATTTTTGATCGCCCACACACATAACCACCATGAGTGAGAAAATTTTTCCCCGTAACCTGACAGCTAGAGCTGACAGGCTTGTGGTTGGCAATCCAGCCACCACACGCTTGGAAAGCGGTGTTGGCAACTGCTATCCTGGGTTGGAATTTGACCAACGCAATCTTGACCGCCGCTTTTTTGCTGGACTAGTTTTTGAGTTTGTTTCTGAAAGCGATAATCCCAATCCAGACGCTTTGCGTGGTGGTGCCCTATTGCTTGGTCTGGAACTGAGCGATCCTGAGTTGAACCCGGCTTTCCATGATGGCAATGCAGAGCTAATTGCATCTGCGACACAACTACGTGCAGCACTCCGTGGAGAATCAGGCAACACCTTATCTACAGGTAGATGGTATCTCGATTCTCTGGAACAGGGAGGAAAGCAGATATCCCTGTTTCAAATAGGTGAAGATGCTAAAAAAGTACCGCTAGATGGTTTAATAGTTTGGCGTTTAGTGCGTTCTCTCGAACCAGGTTTAGTTAAAATCAAACTCTGGCGACGCGATGCACCCAGTGATAGCAACCCTCCAGCCACCAGTGAAATTGAACTGAGCGGCTGGCGTCGGGTTTTTGTCGATTCTGAAAGCGGCGTTATTGGGCAGGTCTATCAAGCAGGAGAGTTAACCCAGAGCCTTTGCTCTCCTTGGCAACATGACTTTCGTGACTGTGCCTGCTTCTACTGGGCTTCTAACCACCCGGATATAGTTCTAGGCGAAGATACTCTAAGTGAATCTACGCTTCCCTCCGGTGCTTCAGCAGACCCGGAACGAGCAAATACACCTATTGATTGGCTCAGGAGCGATCGCTCTCTAGCTAGTCGTGCAGGCGCTCTGGGAACTCCCCGCGAAAACCGCCCATTCCAAATGGATCACTACGAAATTAGCCAACGCTGGCAAGAACTGGCTGTTGTGCTCAGAGGCAAAGAAATCTCTCAGATATATCGAGCGCCAACAGCAGACACTGCTAATCCATATAAAAGTCCAGAGGTGCTGGCAACTAAATTGTATGATTTAGCTGGTTTAGAACACGTCTTGTGTCTGGAGTACCTATATGCTCTTTACTCCCTAGTGTCTCCTGAGGAGGTAGATGTTAACAGATGGCCTACACTCCGGGATGACCTAACTTTCGTCAGTCACGAGTTGTTGTTGGTGGCTGTGAGCGAAATGCGGCATTTGCGGTGGGTGAATCAATTGCTTTGGGAACTCGATCATACAGGATTAACTAAAGCTCATGTCCCAGCGTTGGAGGTTGCAGAGCGCATCCCTGTAGGTAACGGTCATACCCGTCCCCGCCAACTCCGTCCTTTAAATAGAAAGACTTTGGCTGATTTCATCGCGGTGGAAGCTCCTAGTGGTGGTATCGATGGTCAATATGCACGGGTAGTAGCGACTCTTCGCCAACCCCAGTACCCAAACACTCTATATCAGTTAGCTGGGCGGATTATTGCTGATGGGGTGGAGCATTTTAGCAAGTTCAGCGAAATTGAAACCGTGCTGCGTGCTTATCAAGGTGGGTCGCAAGCTAATGGCACTAGACCGCCATATCTAAGAAATGTCACACCAGCACCTAGTGACAATCCAGATGCCAAGCAAGCTCAAGAAGCGTACCAGCGAATTCTGAGTAACTTAGAAGCAGCTTACAAAAAAGGAGACATGGAAGACGCCAATAATATTGTCTTTGCACGTCAGGAAATGATTAAATTACAAGCGATCGCCAAAAAGCTGGCAACTCAGGGATTTGGCATCCCGTTTTTCGACGCTCACCTCAATCAAGCAGAATAACTCACTTGCGAAAAATCCCACCGTCCTCTTGATGGGGATTTCGGGCATGGGGCACGGGGATCTGATAATTTTTAGTATAAGTCTATACGCCTTATCCTAAAGACAGGTAAAAGATATGCAAATCGAACAAAAAGAGGTGATGATTTCCACCTCCGATGGACAGATGCCGGCTTTCTTGTGTACACCTACTGAACCTGACCGCAAGCCAGCCGTCCTGCTTTTGATGGAAGCTTTTGGCTTAACGCAGCACATTCGAGACGTGGCAGCGCGGATTGCCAAAGTTGGTTACGTAGTGCTTGCGCCGGATTTATACTATCGCGAGTTGCCAAACAACAAATTTGGATACGATGAGGTTGAGCAAGCAAGAGCGATGATGTGGCGTCTCGATTTTGGCAAGCCGATAGAAGAGGATATTCGGGCAGCGCTGGTTTATGTAAAGTCCCGACCTGATGTAAATCAAGATAAAATAGGCGTTACAGGGTTTTGCCTGGGTGGTGGATTGACATTTCTCACTGCCTCCAAGATGTCGGATGCGATCGCCGCAGCAGCTCCCTTCTATGGTGTTGTTTTAGATGAGTGGATCGAGGCAGTAACAAACATTACTGTACCCATATACTTTTTCTTCGGTGGTGTTGATCCATTTATTCCTCAAGAACGTGTTACACAAATCGAGTCCCGATTCAAGGAACTTGACAAAGAGTACACCTTGAAGGTTTACAGTGATGCCGACCACGGTTTTTTCTGTAACGAGCGTTCTAACTATAACCCCTTGGCAGCCGAAGATTCTTGGCGCGAGCTTACAGGGTTTTTCCACAAACATTTGCAGGAAATTGTCTAATGCCGTTTCACTTTGGAGAAGGATGAAAAAAGAAAGAATATACTTCATACTTTTTCATACTTTATCTTTCATACTTCATACTTCAGATAGCTCGTTTTCCGCATCCCGCAAGGTCTTATGAATACTGTAATTACACCAGAAAAAATTGAATTGCCTCTCGGTGCTGTGTTGAAACTTCTGGGGAACTGGCAAGAGTACCAAAGGATGCTTTTGCAGTTAGGCTCACGCTCCCTCCCTCGTATTAAATACCGACCAGGAGAAATTTTGTTTATGGCACCTTTACCTGAACATGGAAGAGATGCAAGCTTGCTGGGAGATATTGCTAAAGTTTTTCTAGATCGTTTAGAGCAAAGATACGACTCCTTTACTCCCATAACTATGAGCTTGCCAGAAGTAAGTGGTATAGAACCGGACTATTGCTTTTACATTGAAAATTGGAAAGCAGTAGTAGGTAAGAAGCGTATCGATTGGGAAAATGACCCGCCACCCGATTTGGTAATTGAAATAGACGTTACTAGTTATACTGATATTAATGATTATCTCCCTTACAAAGTCCCAGAGGTTTGGCTGTTAAAGAATAAGCGTTTGTTAGTTTATAAATTGCAGGGTGAAAGTTATGTGCTTGGAGAAAGCAGTTATTTTCCTAATGTGACAGAAATTGTCCAGCAGTGTTTGCAAATTGCCAGTGAGCAAACAACAAGTGAGGCGATTAGGTGGTTAAGGAACTTTTTGCAGTAGACATCGGCATTGGGCATCTGTTGCCCTACTCAACATCGCCTGCATTGGATTATTCTCTCTGCGCGACAGTATGATCAACCAATAGCCATAATTAATGCGATCGCTCTTTCCCCCAAGGAAAGATACAGCAGCTTATCGCTCTAATATAATACACGTAGAGACGTAGCACTGCTACGTCTAATCAAGGTTTTGGCTTTTATATATGCACTTCCTAAACCTAAAATATCTAACAAATAACAATGAAAGGACTCTGGTTAGAAAATAAGCAACTACAACTCCGCACAGATATCCCCATTCCAGAACCACCACCAGGAGAAGCACTAGTACGCGTTAGAAGTGCGGGTATCTGTAACACTGATTTAGAATTGCTCAGAGGCTATTATCCCTACAGTGGCATTTTAGGACACGAATTTGTCGGTGTCGTCGTCCAAGGACCAGAAAACTTACTTAATAAGCGGGTAGTCGGAGAAATTAACGCAGCGTGTGGAAAATGTCGCTTTTGTCTTAGCGGACAACCGACGCACTGTGAAAACCGCACTGTCTTGGGTATTGTTAACCGCAACGGTGCTTTTGCCGATTATCTCTGTTTGCCGATAGAAAACTTACATCCTGTACCCGATAATGTCCCTACAGAAGTCGCAACATTTACCGAACCCATAGCCGCAGCCTTGGAAATTCAAAAGCAGATACCGTTAAATGTAAGCGATCGCGTGCTAGTAGTTGGAGACGGCAAATTAGGGCAACTTGTAGCTCAAACACTCGCTTTGACAGGGTGCGATTTGTTAGCTGTCGGGCGCCATCGTGATAAACTCGCTAATTTAGAAGCACGAGGTATCAAAACTGGCTTTGCAGAAGATGTTACAGATAGAGCTTTTGATATTTCTGTAGAGTGTACTGGCAATCCCGAAGGATTTGCGATCGCACGTCGTGCTTTACGTCCACGCGGTACATTAGTATTGAAAAGCACTTACGCAGGCAACCTCAGCCTTGATGTTTCCTCTTTAGTAGTAGACGAAATTACCCTTATCGGTTCACGTTGTGGTCCATTTAGCGCTGCCCTTGACTTGCTAGCAGCAGAAAAAGTAGACGTAAAACCCTTAATTCACGCTACCTATCCCCTCAGTGACGCACTTACCGCTTTTAAACAAGCTCAAATTAAAGGTGTTATGAAAGTGTTGTTAGAAATTAGTTAGTAGATAAAGGTTTTGGTGCGTTAGGAATGCGGATTAAATAAAATACAAAACCTCACCCCGACAAAGCTGTGCTTTATCTCCCCTCTCCTTATTAAGGAGAGGGGTAGGGGGTGAGGTAGCAAAGCAGGAAATCGCATATTATTTAATTTTCGTTCCTTAGGATGAAATCCGTAACGCACCCTACAATACCTAATTTTGTTCAAAAATCAAATAGCAACTTACTAACAACCATCAACTATCCACTAACAACCAACACCCAATACTCAACAACCCCTAATAAAGCATCCGATTGGTTTTCGGTTGATAATCAAGACAATTTATCGCTTCTTCTGTATTCGCAACGCAGGGGTGTACAGTGCATTTGAGACGATAATTGTCGGTAAAAAATTGACAGCCACTACAAGGAATTTGATGCATCTGCTTGGCTACACTTACACTATCTCGCGCTGTAGCCCAAAGACTCCAAACAACAAGAATAATTAATGTCCAAGCAGTAACAAAACAAATCGGCACTAGAAACGGTTGAATAGTATAAATTAGGAAATAAGCTACTTTTAACACAGGGTTATTCCAATCAAATATAAAATTAAGAGTGAGGAGTTTTGAAGTTATGTTAGAGGATGTTTGAAAAGTATTAGGCGAATATAATTCGCTACTACACAAGCAAAGTCCACCGACCTGGACTAATGCAAAATCAAGGGATTGCTAACCCACGAAGGTGGGTTTTGTCTGTGTAGCTGCGACTTATAGTCGCTTTTCAAACATCCTCTTAACTTCTTACTCCTCACTCTTATCTCCTACTTAGGAAGTATAAATCAAATCAAGGCATGATGACCGAGTGCTATACCGGTCACAAGCATTCCCAAAACGAGAAACGGTTGAGCGCTTGCTTGGTATTTCACGTCATTGTTTATCGGGTCCCGCAGAAAATACATATCCTGCAACGTGATTTGCGGGATGATTAGCAGTACGAGAATTGCCGCGTATAAATTTTCATGGATGCTGACGAGATAAGCTGCGATCAATCCTTGAAATAAATCAATCATCACCACACAAATCAAAGCAGCATTGGTAATGCCAAACATTACAGGTAGTGATTGTAATCCTAATTGGCGATCGCCTTCAACACTCTTAAAATCATTGACAATGGCAATGCCTAATCCAGCTAAACTGTAGAACATTGTCAAAATGACAATAGTTAAATTTAGGTTGCCAAACAAAGCATGACCAGTACACCAAGGAAAGGTAATATAACTTGCACCCAAAGCATAACTACCTAACCAGCCGTTTTGTTTCAGCTTCAAAGGTGGGGCAGAGTAGATATAACCGATAAAAGAGCCGATAATCGCGATGGTTGTAATTGTGGGAAATTCATTACCAGCCCATTTATCTAAAGCAAAAGCGACTAACAGCCCCGCAATAAGTAATACCCATATCTGCGTAATTACCTGGGGTAAAGAAATTGCGCCAGAAGGAATTGGACGATAGGGTTCGTTGATGGCATCGATTTCGCGATCGTAATAATCGTTCGTAATTTGTACGTAACCTGCCATCAAAGGTCCTGATAGCAACATACAAAGTCCTGCCTTTAAGACATTTTCCACCGTCCAGGTATAATTTCCACTTGAAGCCGCACCGCAAACTACACCCCAAATTAAGGGAATCCAGGTAATCGGCTTCATCAGTTGCAAGCGGATTTTCCACACCGAGGTTTCCCCCGCTGCGGCACCTTTCATGCCTAGGAGTTGCCTAGCTTTGGAACCGCTTTCAACAACAGCTTTTACTTCTTTATCGGCATTAATTGCCTCGGTAGACTGAGAATCTGGAGTAATCGGAGTTGATTCAGACATAAGACATAATGGTTAATTGGGCATAGGGCATGGGGGCAGGGG
>CASBQC010000118.1 GCA_949127805.1 Nostocales cyanobacterium PMM_0081 | reverse complement strand
TCTTCCCCTTAAGCGCTTAACTCTTCTTCATATCATGTCCGGATGAACACTTATAAAAAACTAAAAACCTCACCCTCGTAGAGGGTTGGGGTGAGGTAAAGCAGGAATTATAAGTAATTAAGCGGACTTGATATCACTCACCCATGCACCGTGAAAGCCGTAAGGGACACGTTGCGGAATTAACACTCGCGCTACAGGTTCAGCATTTACATCTTGGGCATTGACTACTAGGAGTTCCGAAATATCCTCAGCCGTATCGTGGACAAAAGTTATCAGCCAGCCTTCATCTTCAGTGGTTGCATTAGGAGAAGGTACAAAAACCGCTTCACCACCATAGCGTTTGAGTCCGAATTCGTGAGTTTGAGACTTGCCACTGCTGAAGTCGTATTTAATTAAACCCTGCCCTATTTTAAAAGCGTAGCCATATCGGGTTTGTCTTCCTAAGAAACTTTCATTTACACGGGGGAATTCTGTAGGTACATCATCTAACATTTCCTCGCGCACAGTTCCGGTGTTGAGGTTAAAACGCCATTGATACAAGCGGGTAATATTAGCTTGAGGATCGGCGTGTGTGTCTTGCGGCAAAGCGAAAACAGTAGTAGAATTCATGCGACAGGCAATAAGCACTACTTCGTCACCTTCTTCGTAAGCGTTGAGGGTATGAAAGACGTAGCAAGGGGGACTTTCAAACCAACGGATGTTGCTATTGTCGCCGTGACGTGGGATAATACCAAAACGACTGGGGCGATCGCTCTCAAACATCATCATCGGTTCTCCCTTTTCTGCCCGTTGTGGGCTAAAAGTCAAGGGCAAATCCATAAAAATTGTATAATTTTCGGTGATGGCGAAATCGTGCATCATCACTCCCATAGGTAAATCAATGGGTACTGTCCGCAATAATTCGCCCGACGGGTCAACTACACTATATTGCAGATATGGTGGTGCGAAGGAGTAGCCAAAAAACATCATCTCACCCGTTACCGGGTCTACCTTGGGATGTGCGGTAAAAGCAGATTTTAGCTTGCCATTATAGGTATGCTCCCCAATTGTATCTAAATTGGGAACTTCGATAACGTGAGGCGCACCGCCTTCCCACAGTGCTAACAATTGACCTGCGTGCCAAATTAAAGCAGTATTAGCAGTATTCTTGTAGAAATTGTAGGGATTATCTTTCTGTGCCGGTTCCAGCATTCCACTCCAAACAGCAATACCAGCTTCATGCTCAATTTTCCATCCTTTTGTTTGCACGTAGCGGTTGCGATAAGTAGCTTTCCCGTTGCTAATTCGCACACCATGCAACATTCCATCCCCATCAAACCAATGATACTGTCCGATGGGTGTCCATTGCGGGTTGGGACCATTTCGCACGAACATCCCCGATAAGTCAGGGGGCAGTTCACCAATGACTTTCAGCGTATCAGTGGTGATTTCTTTGTGTACTGGTGCAAAGTTTCCATCAAGATAGGGATTGACTGCTGTTGTAACCATTTGTGATGATATGTGAATCTATTATTAGTACTTTGTTCAATATATTAGCGATCGCCTGTATTCTGGTTCTGATTACAGTTATGGATATCCGTCCCATATAACAATCCAAAATCCAAAATCCTATGACTTTAACTCTTTATTTCCTCCGTCACGGACAAACAGAATGGAGTCGCAATAATGCTTTTTGCGGTTCTCTAGATCCAGAGCTGACACCAGATGGTTTGGAAATGGCAAAGGCTTTTGCTTCTTCATACAGTTCTACTCCTTGGGAGGCAATTTTTTCCAGTCCGATGCACAGAACTTTAATCACAGCAAGACCTTTGTGTGAAGCTATCGAAATGCAACCACAACTGCGGGATGGTTTAAAGGAAATTCACTACGGGAAGTGGGAAGGAAGCACACCAGAAGCGGTAAGCAAAGAATTTCACGATGATTATATCCGCTGGTTGGCAGATCCGGCATGGCATGCGCCGACTGGTGGAGAAATGGCAGTTGCGATCGCTTCTCGCGTTACTCAGGTTATTGAAGAAATTAAGCAGCTTTATAGCGATGGCAATGTGTTAATTGTTTCTCACAAGGCAACTATCAGAATTATGCTGTGCAGTCTGTTGGGAATTGATGTAGGACGCTTTCGCTTTCGTTTGGGATGTCCCGTTGGGTCGGTAAGTATTGTAGAATTTGGTTCGCACGGTCCGTTGTTGAAGGCTTTGGCTGACCGTACTCATCTAGATGAACGGTTAAGGAATTTACCGGGAACTTAAGAAATTCCAAATAGATATAGAAAGTGAAAATGAACTATGCGTTGTCCAGAGAGACGTAGCATTGCTACGTCTCTACATTATTTTCTTCTTGTGTCTAATTCTAAATTCAGGGTTTGTAAACTTAAAACTAGATATTACGATGCTTCCTGCTATTTCTACCATTCCACTTCGACAAATGGCTAGTGGTGATGTTTTATCGCTACAAGTTTACAAGTTTATTGGGGCTAATCCAGGTAAGAAGGTTTATATTCAATCTAATCTGCATGGTGCGGAAATTGCTGGTAATGCTGTTATTCACCAATTGATTGATTTTTTATTGACGGTGAATGATAGCGATTTGGCTGGGGAAGTTTGGCTGGTTCCGGTTTGTAATCCGATGGGAACTAATGAGCGATCGCATGTTTTTTCTTCTGGTAGATATTGCGTTTATGAAGCGAAGGATTGGAATCGCATTTTTTGGGATTATGAAAAGGAAGCTGATGATTTAATCGCTTTTGCTAAATCTCAACTTCATCTCGATATCGAGGTCGTTAGAGATAATTATCTCAGCAAAATTAAGGACAAATTTGGGGAACTTTTAGAAAAAATTAATTCTCCAAGTAGCGTACCTTATACTGAACGGTTTCGCTATCAACTACAATCTCTCAGTTTAGATGCAGACTACTTGATTGATTTACACAGTGCTTCAAATCAAGGAATAAATTACCTTTATTATTTCCGAAATCGCGAGTCAAGTGCTAAATATTTCTTACTCGAACACGGATTTCTACTTGATAAATACGATGGTGATGCTTTTGATGAAGCTTTTATCAAACCTTGGTTAGCGCTGGAAGATTGTTTTCAACAGCTTGGGAGAGAAATTAAGTTCGATGTGGAAGCTTGGACGCTTGAACTGGGTACGGGAATGCAAATGATTCCTGATTCAGTTGCTAAAGGTGTGCACGGTGTGAAAAATTATTTAATCCAAAAAGGTGTTTTGCTTAACTTAACTGCGGATGAAAGCATTTCTCAGGAAATGTGTTTTAGA
Organism: Nostocales cyanobacterium PMM_0081; assembly: GCA_949127805.1. Lineage (GTDB taxonomy): Bacteria > Cyanobacteriota > Cyanobacteriia > Cyanobacteriales > Nostocaceae > Hassallia. The sequence continues at coordinate 4,018 of CASBQC010000118.1, read as the reverse complement.
ATTAGAACTAATGTGATAAAATATTATGCTCGCTCTGGGGGAATGATTCAATCAAGGGTAGAATTGGGTAGTGAAGTTAAAACTGGAGAACGACTTTATCAAATTCTCAGTTTTAATAAAGAGGGTAAATTACCTGTTGTCATTGATGTCTGCTGTGAACAAGATGGTTTGGTTTACGATGTTTCCAGCAATCAAGCCGTGAATGAAGGTGAGTTTGTGATGGGAATTATTCAGTAGTTCCTTCCAGCAGTCGTACTGGGAATGACTACCAGACAGTTTTTAAGTTTTGTTTTTTGTTTTTTTAAACCAGAGCAATCTCCACCACTAGTAAAAATTCCAATGCGTCTGCCTCCCATATATTTTATGACATTATGCTCCGGAAAATATATTTAGTAGTAAATTAAACTTAAGTAAAGGCAATTGTCAAAACTTCCAGGGTGATTTTATGTTTGTTTTGTGTGCAATAAAATTAACTTATCATATATATAAACTATGACGGTGGAGCCACAGGTGAAAAGTATTGATGATTACACCTTCTCTTTTTCAGGAGAAGTAACTGTCCCCCAGGCTCCTCCTGAATTCAAATCAGGTTTTATCGGCATTATTGGTCGTCCAAATGTCGGTAAATCTACGTTAATGAATAAATTAGTAGGACAAAAAATTGCCATAACTTCGCCAGTAGCGCAAACTACACGGAATCGTTTGCGAGGTATTTTAACGACACCAGAAGCACAGTTAATTTTTGTCGATACACCAGGAATACATAAACCCCATCATCAATTAGGGGAAGTGCTGGTGAAAAATGCGAAAATTGCGATTGAATCGGTGGATGTAGTGCTGTTTGTGGTGGATGGTTCGACGAGTTGTGGTGCCGGCGATCGCTATATTGCCGAGTTATTGACTAAGAGCGAAACACCAGTAATTTTGGGTGTAAACAAAAGCGATCAACAACCGAACGATTCCCAGGTTATAGACGATAGTTACAGTGAATTAGCACAATCCTATCAATGGCAAACAGTAAAATTTTCTGCCAAAACAGGGACCAGATTGCCAGAACTGCAACATTTATTAATTGAAGATTTAGAACTCGGACCATTCTACTATCCACCCGACTTGGTAACTGACCAACCGGAACGCTTTATTATGGGAGAATTGATTCGAGAACAGATTTTGTTGTTGACTCGTGAGGAAGTTCCCCATTCGGTAGCGATCGCTATCGAGAAAGTGGAAGAAACACCAGCTATAACTCGCGTACTCGCAACTATCAACGTTGAACGAGATTCCCAAAAAGGCATTCTCATCGGTAAAGGTGGAGCTATGCTCAAAGCTATAGGTAGTGCAGCTCGTGAACAAATCCAAAAGTTAATCGCCGGCAAAGTCTATCTAGAATTGTTTGTCAAAGTGCAACCAAAGTGGCGTCAGTCTCGCGTCAGTTTGGCAGAACTCGGTTATCGCGTGGAAGAATAAAAAAGTTAGTCAATAGTCATTAGTCCATAGTCCATAGTCAATCATTAATGACTATTAACTATTAATTATTGACTATTGACTGTTGATTGTTGACTATGGACTAAATAAAATGTCTTCAAATACAGTCTCTTCGTTTAATCTGCCAACCGATGCTGCACCTTTACGAGTATTAATTGTTGAAGACGATCCGATGATGCAACTGGGATTAGAACAGTCGTTAATGGGTCATCCTCAGTTAGAAATTGTTGGACAAGCGGAAGATGGTTATTTAGGTGTGCAAGCAGCACTGAAACTGAAACCTGATTTGGTGGTAATGGATATTGGTTTACCGCGATTGGATGGAATTGCAGCGACACAACAAATCAAAGCAGCATTACCAGAAACCCATGTGGTGATGCTGACATCTCATAAAACAGAGACAGAAATAATTGCCGCATTATCTAGCGGTGCTGATGCTTATTGTATCAAAGGGGCGAGTGTCGAGCGGTTGTTGAATGCGATCGCAGCTGCGGTTGAAGGTGCAGCTTATCTCGATCCGCAAATTGCCAGACAAGTAATTGAAAATCTCAAACCTCCTACCCCCACAGGTAATACAGCAAATTTATCAGGACGTGAATTAGAAGTTTTGAAACTGATGGTAGACGGATTAAGCAATCCCCAAATTGCCGAGAAATTATATCTGAGTCCCAACACCATAAAAACTCACGTCCGAGGGATTATGAACAAATTAGCAGTTGACGATCGCGTACAAGCAGCAGTAGTTGCCCTGCGTTCTGGGTTGGTGTGATATCATATCCCGCAAATTATCAAACTCAGGGATGATGAGCAATTCCAAGTAAATTGTCAAAATCGCAATATAAGGCGCGATTTGAGTATAAACGCCGGGGATGTGGGGCATGATAAAATCTTGGATGGTGATTGGGGGTGTGGCTTTCATAGTTGCGCTGGCTGCTAATTTCTTTACCCCAAGCGATCGCAGATGGTTTAAAAGCTTACAAAGACCGAGATGGCTAACTTTTGAAACCGCAATTCCACTTATTTGGACTGTAATATTTATCTGCGGTGCTTGGTCAGCTTATATTGTCTGGGAGAAAAACCCCGGAACTAATGAAACATGGTTGCGAATGGGTTTATACTTACTTTTAGAAATTGCTACCATCGCCTACACCCCAGTCATGTTTCGCCTTCGTAGCCTGAAAATCGGTACAATTATTGGTGCGATCGGTTTTATTATAAGTGTTATTTTAGCGATCGCAGTTTTACCTGTTTCCGGTTGGGCAGCATTGTTACTTATGCCTTATTTACTTTGGAGTCCTATTGGCACTTATACCACTAAAGTGATGACTGAGCTTAATCCTCAAGATGCTTGAATAAAAGCCTTGTTATCAACTGCCTGACGATTAAAATCGCGGCTAAACAAACGAAGTCCACCTACGTGGACTCCAGACTCTTAAACCTGCGAAGGCAGGTTTTGTTTTTGTAGCCGCGATTTTAATCGTCTGGTGCAAGATGCAGCTAAAGCAATGACTGAGCTTAATCCTCAAGATACTTGAATAGTTGGTGGGAGCGTTATTGGATGGAGGTTGTAACCGCCAGACGATTAAAATCGCGGCTAAACAAACAAAGTCCACCTACGTGGACTCAAGACTCTTAAACCCGCCTTCGCGGGTTTTGTTTCTGTAGCCGCGATTTTAATCGTCTGGTGCAAGATGCTATCCACTTACAACACGTCCATAACGAGCTGTGAGAGAATTACCTGGTATCAATTGATTATTCAACCACGAACACATCTGATCTCCTAAAGAAAAATGCCACCATTCTCTAGGATTGCGTTGAAATCCGGCTTTTAACATGACGTTATGCAACAGCTGACGATGAGAATGATATTGTTGTGCTTCGAGTTCGCTATTATTAGCAAAATAATCGGGAAGCGATCGCCCTGACATTTCATCAATCGGTGAACCCATCTCAACTACTTGTCCTTTATCATCTACCAACGTCACATCCACTGCCGCACCCGTACTGTGGGGAGGCGGAGTCTTTTCATCTAAACTGGGTACAGCCCAAATTTGATAAACCGCTTCCCAAATCTCTTGGCGTTTAGTTGCTGACAACTCTTTTTCTATTAATCCTCTTTCTTCCAGCGCTTGGGCAAAACTGTAATCTACCATAAATTGTTGCACAGCTACCGGGCGATAAGCATCAAAAATTTGAATCTGCCAATTTGGATGTATTAGCTGTAAGTGATTTTGCGCTTCTATCAAGCTGGAAATCAAGCTTTCGCGGAGAAAATAAGGAGAATTTTCCCCATAAGGAGCGCCTAATTTTTCATAAGGATGGGGAGATTCCACCGCAAATAATTCTAAAGGAATCTCCACCAACGGTTCACCACATTCGATAATTGGTATTTGATGATAAGGTCTCATTTTGATTTTGGATTAAATAGGAGTTAAGAGTCAAGAGTCAAGAGTCAAGAGTCAAGAGTCAAGAGTCAAGGGTCAAGAGTCAAGAGTCAAGAGTCAGGAGTTATTATTCTCCCCCCCTCTCCCCC
>CASBQC010000117.1 GCA_949127805.1 Nostocales cyanobacterium PMM_0081 | reverse complement strand
GATAGGAACTACAAAAAATATAAGTCGTCATTTCAACTTACCATACTATATCTGAATTTTTGCCATAATCGCTAACAAAGAAAACCTGTTTTTTCCAAGCATCTCTTTTTTGCCAATAGGATTAAATCAAATAAAAGAATTTGTAGATAATTATGTACGTATAAAAATCAGATATTGCTTTTTCAGCTAATGCGGTTTAATGATTGGTTCATTTTGCTTGTAATCGTGAGTATTTCGCAGTTAATTGATAAATTAAACCAAAAATTTACTGTCATTTATAAGTATAAATCATACCCATAAAATGCGTATTAGTTTATTTTTCACACACAATTTTCAGCTTTTCTGGGGGATTAAAGTGATCAGGATTTTAGTTGATGCTGATTTAATTTTAGAAGCTTTGATTAATCGCACCGAATTTGTCGGGAATGTAAGGGAACTATTAGATAGAGTACACCCGTCAATACAAATGTATGTAACAGATGTAGGTTGGCAGAAAATTTACGATTATGCAAGTCGTTTTCGGAGTACTAAAATAGCAGAAATAGTAGTTGATTGGTTAGAAGATAAAATTCAGATTTGCTCTGTCGATCAGACAATTTTACAACAAGCACGCTCTTCGCCACTTCGAGATTTTGAATCTGCTGTAGAATTAGTTTGTGCTAGTTATCAAAAATTAGATGCGATCGTTACCCATAAACATGATGATTTTGCCGACGCTTCTAACAAGTTTTGGATTTGGTCAGTCGCAGACTTGCGCTTGCGGGCAAATCTAGAAAATCAGTTACAAGCAACTAGAACTAGTTAGCTACAAACGTGATTTATATAAGCTCGTAGTGAGGACTTCAGTCCTCATCTGATGAGATAAAGACTAAAGTCCTCACTACACAAATGCTTTTTATGAGCAATGAAACGCACATGATATTATTGATTTAAACACTATTTATGTCAGTGCAGCAAACAAACATTAGGGTGCAATTAATTCTACTTTATGAAGCAGACGCGCATGTTTAAATTACGGTCTTCTATTAACTTTAAGTAGTGGAGTGTAAATAAACGCTTTGTTAGGTAGTAAGCGATTGAGACGCTTAAAAACGAAGCTTTGAGCGGTAAACCGCTCACTACGAATTAAGGGTATATCCGCTCAAACTTCTCTGTGCGTGAGGCAAAAAAATATTTCTGCAATAATTCATGCATTACACCATGTAACTCCATCACACAAAATTCGTGATGAAAATTTTCTTTCTTCCCATCCTTAAAAATAAAGCCAGGTCTATTAATTCGTGCTATTGCACGTTAACATCTATTTTGTAATTTAAAGCACCTTCACCGCTGTTTTGCTGAGTGACATTTGTGCCGGGACCATTTATTTGTATATTCACCCCAGACGTTGGGGGAGAATAACGCGCAGAAATTTCAACTTTGTGTTGTCCCATTGATAGATAAGGTGATAGATTAACCTGAGAATTATTCTTGTTCAGTTTTTTCACCACTTTACCATCAACAACAATCTGACCTTTCAATTGAGTTGCAGAGCTATTAATGCTGAGAATATGAGGTTGATTAAGATTAGCTGCATTCAGATTGAGAGTGGTTCGTTGAGTTTGAGATGATTGCTCGTTTACTTGGCTAACAAAAGTTCCAGAGTCTTTCATATCATCATCGTCATTATTAGCTGAGTTAACGCTAGTACTGTCTGAGTTAATACTAGTGTTGTCCGATCGCAGAAAAGTATTTTGATTTTGATTGCCTTGAGTTAAGTTTTGAACTACAAACACCGTCGCTATAAGAAAAGCAACGCTGCCTCCGAAAACCATGAGAATTTTTTTCATAATTAGATTTACTCCCTTGACTATATAGTATGAGTTTAAGCTCAACTGCTCAAGGAGGGAAACTCCCTAAAGTAATGTGAAGAAAATATTTATGACGAAATTCCCCCGGAGGGGAATTCCAAATAATTAAAATCGCGACACCCAATCGATAAATATTGGGCTTATTTATCTCTTGTTGAAGGGAAAGTTAGGGTCAGCAGCTCGGTTGTATACATGCACTTTGGGATTTACTCTAATTTCAATATTTCGACCACCAGTGTTGTATCCACCGTTTCCACCAACATACTGATCGCTAGTCCGTCTTTGTTCGCACTTGCTAGAAACACAAACTTGCTTGCCGACGCTAGTGACACTGCCACCACTGCAATTCGGGTCAAAGCGTTGACTAACATTATTCGATTGCGAACGTGTTCTGGAACCATCAACCGCTACTTGCGTTGCCACATCAACTGCAACACACCCAGCTTCAGCTTTAGGAGTAAAGGAAGGCATCAAGAAAGGAGATACACTTACAGCTGAGAAAATACCGAGAGAAAGTAATTTTAAATTCATGGTTGTATCCTAATGGAAATAAACAAAACGTGAACTATTGACAAGTTGTTGTTGTCATCGAACTATAACTGCGGTTAACTGCTCTACCAGAACTCTGGCTTTGAGTGCTTGTCCTTGTTATATTTCTGCCATTACACCGCATCGACGAAGTTGAGCGGGGATTTTTCCAAATTCCGTAATTCCGAACACTATTTGGTCGATAAATCTGCGCTGGAGTGCGAATAATAGTTGTTCTTCTGGGAATTGTGTTAACCCTGATATCGTCATCGTCGTCGTCGTCAACATCGACCATTACGTCGTCAGTTTCAACTATCGTGTTACCTGCTGTGAGAATGCCACGAGGTGATGCGATCGGTGCAGACAGCCAACGGGGAAACAAATATGTGTGTGTGGGAGTGCTGTTAATTCGGATACCGCTGTCATTGCCAACCGAGACTTGAACGTTGTCAGTTTGAACGTAAATATCACCGGCTCTGGCAATTTCACTTGGTAATGCAATTAGCGCAGATAAGACTGCTAGTAATGAAACTGTTTGTTTGGGAAACATAACTTAATCACTCTCTTAATAGAAAAAACCGATTTTTTTTTCTGCTTCGCAAGCTAGCAAATCGGTAATACCCCTGTAAAAGCTGTCAGCACCACACCACAGGTTCGCAATTCAGACTAATTCGACGCTATAGCAAGGTTGCTTTCATGAAATGGCGTTGCGAGAATTATTTAACAACGCTTTATTCAATTTGGCAGTTGAATTAATCAGGGGTTTAGTCACCAGCACTGCACCATTTTAAGTTCCAAACTTTAGGCTTAGGCTGATAACAATCTTTGCTTTAGCGGCAGTTCTGTTGAGCGGCACCAACTTGACGTTGCAAGTTTGTTTGGTTGGCACGTTGGCTGACAACGCTATCATTGATCGCTACACCATTTTGGTCAAGACGCTGATTTGAGCGTTGTGATTGCTGGTTTACTGGGCAGTTATAGCTGCCATAGCGAGAACCTGCTCTGTTGTTGCGGTACTGGTAGCTTGTTTGGCTAGCTCCTTGATCAACTCGACTGTCGTTAATCGAAGTAGCACTTTGATTCAGTTCTTGGCGAGAACCTGAATCGCCTGCGAAGGCAGCAGATGGTGCTATAATCATTGTTGCGGCTAAAAGACTAAAAGCGTAAGTTTTCTTCAACATATTTTTGAATCCGATCTAAAATTTATTAGTGATTTCGAGTTGGCGTTGCTCTAGAAGCAGAATAATTTGGCTGATTCTTTCAATCCAAGCAACGCCTGATAACTCAATTAATAATTAGCGACTGCCGCGAACACTTTGGCTTTGGTTGTTGCCGATGTTGCTATCTTGAGCATTCACAGAACCGTCAATGGCAGCACCGCTTTGGTTTGTACCTTGTCTAGAGCCTTGAGATTGGTTTGTGTTATTGGGGTAGCGGGGGGTGTAGTAGCTGCCACGGTATCCACCAGCTTTTTTCTGTGCGTTTTGAATTTGTTGTTGACGGTTGGTGCTGGTAGAGCTTTGAGCGTTGGTGCTACCATTGATTGCAGCACCGTCTTGT
>CASBQC010000116.1 GCA_949127805.1 Nostocales cyanobacterium PMM_0081 | reverse complement strand
GTTTTAGGGAGTCAATGACACCTTCATAGATGACTTTGTTGTTACGACGCACCCGGATTTTGCTGTTGCGAAGCAGCTTGCCAGATTGCACGTAGCTACCAGCAACGGCACCACGACCGATGGCGATGACGGCACGTACTTCTGCAATACCCAGGTGTTCTTCCACTAATTCTGGCTCTAACAGACCTTCTAAGGCTCCTTGAATGTCTTCTAGGAGTTTGTAGATGATGTTGTATTCGCGCACATCCACACCTGCCTCATCAGCGGCTTGTCTGGCACCACTAGCGTAGGTAGTGTTGAAGCCAATGATGACGGCGTTACTAGCGGCAGCCAAGTCGATATCTGTCTCGGTGATTTCGCCAGGAGCAGCCAATAACATGCGAATTTGCACTTCGTTTTGCGGGATTTGTTTGAGCGATCCCACAATGGCTTCTATAGACCCTTGCACGTCTCCCTTGAGAATCAAGTTGAGTTCCTTTAACTCGCCTTCTTTGGCTTGAGCGGAAAGGGTTGTCAGAGTGACGCGTCCCTGTAATAGACGGGAAGCGCGTTGTTTGTCTGCCCTGTCTGAGGCGAGCGATCGCGCTTGTTTTTCGTTCTCGAAAACCTCGAATTCGTCGCCGGCTGCTGGTACATCACTTAAACCCAACACCTCGACGGCAAAGGAAGGACTTGCAACTTCAACTCTGGCTCCTCTGTCATCGACCATTGCTCTAACTTTACCAAAAGCTGATCCAGCTACGAGCATATCGCCGACGTGGAGAGTACCATTCTGAATTAACAAAGTAGCAACTGCGCCTTTTGCTTTATCCAGATGTGCTTCAATCACGGTTCCTTTAGCAGTACGATTTGGATTGGCAGAAAGTTCGCCTACTTCATCGACAATCAAAATCATTTCTAAGAGCGTATTTAGGTTTTCGCCCTTAATGGCACTAACGGGAACCATGATTGTGTCACCACCCCATTCTTCTGGGGTCAAACCATACTTGGTGAGTTCTTGTTTTACCCGGTCTGGTTGTGCGCCTTCTTTGTCGATTTTGTTAATTGCTACGACAATTGGCACTCCGGCGGCTTGGGCATGACTAATAGCTTCAATGGTTTGGGGACGAACACCGTCATCCGCAGCTACTACCAACACAGCAATGTCTGTCACCCGCGCTCCCCGCGCCCGCATAGCTGTAAAAGCTTCGTGACCGGGAGTGTCCAGGAAGACGATTTGCTGCATCTTGCCTTCATGTTCGACATCGACGTGGTATGCACCGATGTGTTGGGTAATACCACCAGCTTCGCCCGCAGCCACTTTGGTTTTGCGAATCGAGTCGAGCAGGGTAGTTTTGCCGTGGTCTACGTGACCCATAATTGTCACGACTGGCGGACGACGCACGAGATTTTCCAAGTCTCCCGCTTCGATCATTTCCGTGACTTTGATTGCCTCGGATTCTAGTTCGGCGATTTCGACTGGTATTTCTAGCTCGGTTGCGATCAGAGTAATGGTGGCAATATCCAGGTTTTGGGTAATACTTACCGCCATGCCTTTCATGAACAGGATTTTGACAATCTCTGTATCGGCAACTGCTAAGGCTTCAGCTAGTTCTTGCACGGTCATGGGACCTGTTACTACCAGTTTTTCTGGGCGATCGCGCTTTTGCTCTTGTTGGCGTCCGCCTTTTTGGTCGCGGTCGCGATCGCGACTGCTGCCTGACTTTTTACTACCTCTAGCAGTTGGGATGCTCGTTGTTGGAGCTGGTGTAGGTGTTGGTCGGCTTGCCTTTGGTTTCGGAGGACGAGCGATGGAAAGGCTGACCTGAACGGTGAGAAGTGAATCTGGATCTTCATCATCCAGCAAATCTTCTTCAAATTCATCATCTAGGATCGGCTTAACGCGCTTGCCTTTGGTGACTCCCTTGCCTGCTTTTTCTTTAACTTCGTCAATAATTTCCTCTTCCTGCCACTTTTTGCCACCTTTGAGTAAACGAGGTGCTGTGGGGCGTTTGAGGTCGAGCAAATCGGGTGCTACGGCATCGTCATCTAGCCCGTCTTGTTTTGCGGATATCCCGGCAAGCCCTCTTGGTGGAGTTGCCACGGGTGAGGCTGCTGGTTTCTCACCTGGACGTACCGGTCTGGGTCGTTGCGGATCTCCCGAACCTGGTGTTGGCGCAAATGGTCTATTACCTTTTTGCTCCGGTCTGACTGGTGCGGGAGTCGGACGAGAGGCTCCAGGTCCTGCTATGCGGGGTGCATCTGGTGCAGGCTGGTCGCTTGTTTGTCTGGCGATTTTGGGCTTTACCTGATCGCGATCGCGCTTCAGGAGCGGTTTCTCGGTCTGAGTCAGCGATGGCGCCTCAATCGCTTCTCCCATTTCCACCACAGCCTCTCCATCTGATGAAGTAGTCGCTGTTTCCGCAAGTGGTCTGGCAGGTGGCGCTACTAGTTGTGGTCTTTGCGGTTTTTCCGGTTTTGGTCTGGGAGCACCTGTTTTCTCCGGTTTATAGTCGGCTGTTTTTTCTGGTGTCGGAGTACGATCAAGCGTTTGCTCTGCTTCAGTGACCAAAGGTTTTTGCGGGGTCTCTGACTGATTCCGGGGTACTGGTCTAATTGGTGCCGTCGGCTTCATTGATGATGAGACTGGTGTGGCGAAGGGTCGTGGAGAGTTAGGAGGATTAGCCTCAGAAGAAGCAAATTCAGTATTAATAGCAGCTGACGCCTCTTGGGCGTTGGAGGTAGTGTTTCTCAATATTTTGGGTTTGCGAATTTCCAAAATTTGTTGTTTGTGAGGTGCAGTAGGTCGTCCTGGTCCACCAAGCGGTGAATTTGGTTTTTGACTCGTTATTAGTTCTTTTTTCGGCATTACATTCGTAGCTGCGAGTTTTTCCGCTGCTGTTCGGATTTGTTCTGCCTCTGTTTCGGAAATTGTACTGCTATGGCTTTTGACCGCAATATCGAGCTGGTCGCAAATTGCTAGTAGCTCTTTGTTATCCAAATTCAATTCCTTTGATAATTCGTAAATTCTAACTTTGCCGTTGTTCATCCACTCTTCCCCTATAAGAGTACAGTTTTAGCGGATGGCTGCCTGAGAGTGTGACATCTCCATCCTTTGATTACTGTGTTTAGGTTGCCCTTGGTGATTTTGCCGGTGCCTCCAGTCAGGAAAGAGAGATGTTTCGGTTTATTGTTGGCATCTCCACATCCTGTGGATGCTTGATGCCCGGTGATCTCGCGCTACCAGGTTGCCATATTGTTTTTTTGGTTTTGCTGATTCTGATTCCACAACACAATCGAGTAAAACTTTTTTCTGAGTGAAGCTTTTGCTGCTCTGCAATCAAATTGACAAGCGAGCTCGCTGCGCTGCCTACACCCATTTACTATTTTGGCATTAACCCAAGCAATCAAGTCAGAATGTGATGATAGCGTATAGTACGGCTGTCAGTACAATTTTTCTAGTGATTGCCGCCAAAGCCGGAATTTTAATAGGTATGGCTTTGGGCTAAACGTTGCCACAATGTTTCATACAGTGTTTCTGGCACTGATGCATGTAGCGATCGCCCTAGTCTATTTTTTTTTTGAGCAGCACTAAGGCAGCTCCCTTGCGGACAAATATAGGCAGAACGCCCCATGCCCTCATTTAATTGTACCTGTCTAGATGGAAAGACGCGGACAATCCGCCAAAACTCTTCTTTTAATTGGACTTGGCGGCAACTGATACAACGTCGGTAATTCTTTTTCATCTCTTTTGTCTTGGTTCATCGCAGTATTTTTATTGTTAAAAAAATGCTAGGTATTAATCCTCTGATTTTTTAGTATTCTCAATTAGACCTCGATCAACCGGGTTAAAAAAATTAAAGTTTTTTAAGCTATTTCTACTTTTACCCGGTTTTGGAACTGTTGCAACATCTGAAAATATTTATTTATACCAATTGACCTTGATAGTTTGCCATTAACTTTCGATCCTTTAAGCGATCGTCAATGATTCTATTTCTCAAAAGCTCCTCGTAGGTAGGGGTTTCACACTCATATAGACACTCAAGGACAGCCTTCTACATAGTTTATCTGTGAGTAAAGAAGTGAATATTTCACTTCGCTTGCCACACTGTCCTTGAGTGTCGAGGTGAGCGCCCAAGGAAGAAGCTATTGTTCAACCCAACCTACAATTAAATTTTGATAATAAACATGCACATTTGGCGCTTAATCCTATTTTAAAGACATTTACAGAAATGGCGATCGCGCTACATTTATGAAAAACTGAGCGAATATCTCGCTGCATACTCAAACTACCAGTAAAGGCAAGATGCTTTGAAATGTAGCACCTTTTATTCCTAAAGTGTTAGTAAGTTTGGTTATAGCAAAAGGTGTATCTGAAGCCACAGCTAAATCGGCTAGGCGTTCTAGAAGCTGCTTTAACGAGCTTAAAGAACTTTTCAGCAACAACTGTCGAAAATTGTCTGCTAACTCAGACCTTTCTTCTATGAAATCTTGCAAAGCTAGTTTTAAGTCAGATGGAAAATTCTCAACTGACTTCATAACTGTTTCTAACTTGTTTTGAGATGCTTCTATTTCTTCATCTTGCTCATCTTGGTCATCTTGCTCATCTTGGTCATCTTGCTCATCTTGATACTCATCGTTTGTTTCTGAGTCTTCGTACTCATCTGCTTCCTCTAGCTGTAGTTGCTCTATTTCTTCGAGTTCCTCAAACTCTCTTTCATCTTCTTCTTGTTGATGTTTTGCTCGGACGGCGACAAATTTCGCATCTTCCGCTGCGGGGTCATACTTCGCTTTGTCTTTGATGTCAATTTTCCAACCAGTCAGACGAGCTGCTAAACGGACGTTTTGTCCTTCTTTACCAATAGCTAAACTGAGTTGATCTTCAGCTACTAAAACGTGAGTTTGGCGACTTTCTGGGTCCATAAGGCGCACTTCATCTACTCGTGCGGGACTTAAGCCGTTAGCAATGTAAGTTGCGGGGTCTGGCGACCAACGAATCACATCGATTTTTTCCCCACGCAATTCATTAACTACCACTTGAATTCGCGATCCCCGCGCTCCAATACAAGCACCAACTGGATCGACATCGCGATCTAAGGTATCAACAGCAATTTTAGTTCGCGGTCCGACGTAACGCGAAGGCGGATTAGCTTCTCTGGCTACAGCGACAATTCGCACAACTTCATCTTCGATTTCCGGCACTTCGTTGGCAAATAAATATACTACTAAACCAGCATCCGCTCTAGAAACTAGTAACTGCGGTCCGCGTTGCTGTCCTTGAGAAACTTTTTTCAGGTAAACCTTAAATGTAGCATTTGCCCGGTAATTATCGTTAGGCAATTGTTCCCGCTTGGGTAATTCAGCTTCTACCTCTGGTTGACCGAAGCCACTGATAACTGACATAATCACTGACTGCCTTTCAAAACGCAGCACTCTTGCTTGCAGCACAGTTCCTTCTAAGTCTTGAAATTCTTCTTGCACCATCTGGCGCTGCTGATCTCGCAGTTTTTGCGCTAAAACTTGCTTGGTTTGCATTGCCGCCATGCGACCAAATTCTTCTTTATCTGGTGTCACATCTAGGACAACAGAGTCACCTAATTGCGCTTCGGGAGCTACTTCTTGAACTTCTTTTAGAGAAATCTGATGGTCAGTATTGTTAACTTCTTCAACAATGCTTTTGGTGGAAAGAACGCGAAATCCTTGTTCGTCAATATCAAGTTCTACTTCAAAATTATTAAAGTACTCTTCATCAAATTGTCTTCGCTCTAAATTTTGGGCACGACGATAACGTTCGTAACCTTTTAAGAGTGCTTCTCTAATCGCTGATTGAACTGCCAAACGCGGTAAATTACGTTCGCGACTAATATTTTCGATTAAATCTTTTAATCCTGTTAGCTTAACTGTAGACATAAACAATCTCCTTTAAGTGTTATGCAGACACCCAGCAGAAGTTAGGAGTTTTAAGTCATTAGTTAAGAGTTTTAAAATAACTTAACTCTTAACTGTTAACTCTTAACTCCTAACTCCTAACTCCGTTCTCCTAACTTTTATTTGCGCTCATCCAATTGCACTCTAGTAATCAGAGTGCGAGGAATTTCGATTACACGACCTTTTTGGTTTAAGTAAAGTGATATTTCATCCCGACGAATCAACTGACCAATCCACTCTTGCTGTCCGTCGTAGGGTTGGGAAGTAAAGACAATTACAGGAAATCCTTTGAAGGACAGGTATTCTCTGTCGGTTGTCAGTTGCCGTGAAATACCAGGACTTGACACCTCTAAAACGTAAGCATCTGGAATGATATCCGATCCATCTAAGGAGGCTTCTAAAGCACGGCTCATCCGCTCACAATCATTTAATCCAGTGTCCTGTTGGGGATTGCGGATATCTACCCGCAATACTGGTGGACGTTGGTTCGTGTGAAAAACTACGCCAACGACTTCCAATCCCAGTTCTTCTGCTACTGGTGTCGCCAAATCAATAATTTGTGGGACTAAGGGATGAGTCATGCAATAATCCAATAAAAAAAGTGGGCATTGACCCACTTCCTGCGATAAAGATATCTTCCAAGAAGTATTGTGCCGAACCAAAGATGGTTCGACCTAAATTGAGTTTAGCGCATTTCTTTTGGGGGGAGAAGTCAGAAATTAATAATGGGGAGTTAGGAGTTAGGAGTTAGGTCCCTTGTCCCCC
>CASBQC010000115.1 GCA_949127805.1 Nostocales cyanobacterium PMM_0081 | reverse complement strand
TTTAGCTAGATCAGCAGAAGCCTCACACCCACTATACCGGGGTGTGAGATGAATGCGCGGGAGTGGAGAGATATAGTAATTAATGTTTTTTGGCGTAGCCAAAACAATTAATTACTATGTCGAGCCATGACCCATATTCATTCTGGACTATTTTGATTCTCAATATATTCTTTGAGCTTTGAGATTGTCACTCCACCGCAGCTAGCTACAAAATAAGATCCGTTCCAAAATACATCTTTCCAGAAAAACTTTTCTAGATGTTCTGCATATTCTTGACGTAATTTGCGCGAAGTTACTGATTTGACATTATTTACTAATTTACTAAGCTGCAAGTCTGGGTGGTACTGAAATAGCAGATGGACATGATCCTCTTCTCCATTGAACTCCACTAATTTGCAATCCCAATGAACGAGCAAGTCAACCAAGATATCTTCTAGTCGCTTCAACATTTCTAAAGTAAAAGCTTTGCGTCTATATTTGGTGGTCAAAACCAAATGAGCTTTTAAGTCGCTCACTGATCTACCTTTCGATACAAAATCGTTTCTCATTAAAATAAAGAATATCATGGTATGATTGGTGTAGCCTTAAATCATAACACCCATTCAGCTAATAGGATGAAACTAACCTACCAGTACCGACTAGAGCCAGAATCAAATCAAAAACTAATTCTTAACGAATGGTTGAGGATTTGTCGGTATTGGTATAACCGCCAGTTAGGTGAACGCTTCTCTTGGTGGGAAAACAACCGCCATGCTGTAAATAGTTGTCCAATCTTTGTAACCAGACTGCCTGAGTTACTTGACCGACCTAATTATTACAGTCAGAAGCTTCAATTACCAGTCATCAAAAAAGACTTGAACATTGTTCAATGGTCAGGTGAGTTACTTGATTTTAAAAGTGTAGATTCAACTGTTCTACAGGACGTTTGCAAGCGAGTTGATAAAGCTTTTGAGCGTTTTGTGATTGGCGATTCTAGTGGTAAGCGTTCTGGAAAACCACGCTTCAAAACTGAGGCAAGTTTCAAAACCATGACGTTTGCAACGGCTAATAATGAATGGATAAAGTTAAAACGGATAAACTGGTTATATATTCGTTTGCCCAAATTGGGGATGTTTAAGGCTCGGATGCACCGACCTGTACCTGACGGATTCAACCTAAAACAAGTTAGCATTACCAAAAAGGCTGATGGTTGGTACATCCAGATGGTATTAGAGGATATAACTGTTCCAAGCCAAACCACCGAGCTTATCCCAAACTGGGACAACTCAATGGGGATTGACGCTGTGTTGCAAGGTGATGATTATCTTGCAACTTCGGAGGGTGAAAAGCTTCCATCTTTAAAGCCATTACGCAAAAATCAAGCCAAGTTAGACCGTATTTCTGTTAAAAGAAATAAACGCAAGCGAGGATCTAAATCTCGGCGTAAATTGGCAAAACGTGAAGCTAAACAGCATCAAAAAATTGCTAGAAGTCGTAAAGATTTTCAGTACAAAACAGCCCATAAGCTTGTCAGAAGTGGAAAGAGGTTCTTCTTCTACGAAGACTTAAACCTTAAGGGGTTAACCCGCCGGAATAAAAAGATAATTGATGAGAATGGTAATTATCTTCCCAACGGACAATCCGCAAAGTCGGGACTAAATAAGTCATGGTCTGATGGTGCATTTGGGCAATTCTTTGAAATTCTGGAGTGCATAGCATCAATTGCTGGTGCTAACGCAATTTCACAAAACCCACAATATACTTCAATGATTCTCTGTTACCGCAATGAAATTATTTTTACTGATTGCAGTATCAGAGAATATTGGGATGAGCAAAATACTTTGATGGTTGACCGTGATATTAACGCCGGAATCAACTTGAAAAGACTGGGGTTGGGCATTTTCCCCAGTATAAAACGCCGTAGTGGGAAACTGGACATAGTTGGAACTATGGACGATAGTACCACGAAGGAAATCCTTCATACCCTTCGTCGGGCTGTTGGAAGCCTACACTGTAACCGCTTCGGTTCAGTGTAGGAGATGTCACGTTCGGCTTCCTTTGCCACAGCTGCGACAGCTTCCCGAATTTCGGGATGTTTGGTTGCCGCTTGCTCAACTTGTTGTCCAATTAAATGAGCTTGACCGTAATCTAGAGGTTGTTGCTGGGCTAATTCTACAGCATTTGCGGTGCTGGGTTCTTTTTCCTTGAGCAGTTCTAACAACCTCTCCCCTTCCTGCCAAGTCTTTTCGCCGATAATTTCACCAGTTTTCTCAAAAGCCTTGGTGATGAGTAAAGTAGCGATCGCGGCTGCTGTCAATGTTACAGGTTCCATAAACTAACTTATAATATTGCATCGAATATAGATACCACTCTATCTCCAAAAATCCCGGAAAATACTTCAAGAACGATTGTCGGTGTCATCGCGATAATAAGATACTCTTCAAAGGTGAGTTGTGTGGTTGTAGTAGTTATACAATGCGTGGATTTTGGATTAATTAACATTTACCCCAAACTCAACTTTTGCAATTGCTTCACTTTTGACCTGGCTTTAGAGGGTGTTTGAAAAGCGAATATAATTCGCTACTACACAAACCAAGTCCGCCTACGCGGACTAATGAAAAATTAAGGTTTTTGAACCCACGCAGGTGGGTTTTGTCTGTGTAGCCGCGACTTCCAGTCGCCAAGGCAAGAAAAGTATTAGACTTTTCAAACAACCTCTTAGATATATAAAACTTTGTATGCTGAATTAATGACTCTTAATAGTTATTTGAAAAAGTGCAAGAAGATTTTAGATTAATAGTTGACTTAGTGTCAGTTTTCGGCGTCGCGGCTTGTGGGGGATTGTTGGCTGCGCTGTTGGGACAACCCGTGCTATTAGGGTATATCATCGGCGGGATAATCGTCGGACCAACCGGACTGGGACTGATAAAAGAAGTTGTTCAAGTAGAAACTCTGGCACAGTTTGGTGTCGCGTTTTTGTTATTTGCTTTGGGGGTAGAGTTTTCTTTAGCGGAACTCAAAAAAGTGCGAGCGATCGCTCTTGGAGGAGGCGCCGCACAAATTACCCTGACAATTCTCGTCACAGTTTTAGTATGTGGCGTCACAGGCGCCTGGGGAGTCTTACCTGCTAAAGGCGTCTTTTTGGGAGCAATTCTCTCTTTGTCTTCTACCGCAGTTGTCCTCAAGTGCTTGATGGAGCGCAACGAAACGGAAACGCCCCACGGACAAGTGATGCTGGGTATTTTGGTAGTTCAGGACTTAGCACTGGGACTGATGTTAGCAGTTTTACCAGCCCTGGATCAACCACCAGAAACTATTGGCATAGCAGTACTAACAGCGCTAGGGGAGATTAGCTTATTTGCTGGTGGTGCGATCGCGGCGGGAATTTGGCTGATACCCCCTTTGCTGCGACTCCTAGCCCGCACCGAAAGCCGAGAGCTATTTTTATTAGGGGTAGTGGCACTGTGTTTGGGTATTGCCCTGCTGACAGAGTATATGGGGCTTTCCATTGAAATGGGGGCGTTTGTCGCCGGCTTGATGATTTCGGAGGTGGAATACGCCGATCAAACTTTAACTTATGTAGAACCCCTGCGGGATATCTTTGCTAGTTTGTTCTTTGCTTCAATTGGGATGTTAATCGACCCGGTGTTTTTGTGGAACAATCTAGAATTGATTTTGGGGCTGGTAGCGTTGGTATTTGTCGGTAAATTTTTGATTATTACACCCTTGGTAATGTTGTTCCGCTATCCGTTAAAAACGGCGTTAATTGTTGGGTTGGGACTGGCGCAGATTGGGGAATTTTCCTTTGTGCTTGCTAGTGAAGGACGAGTTTTAGGGTTGGTATCGCAACGGATATATTTACTGACTTTAGGAACGACAGCGGTAACATTAGTAATTACGCCTTTTGTGCTGCGGTTAGTGCCGTTTTTATTCAACTTTGCCGAATCAATGCCTTGGCTTAAACCGTATTTAGAAGGTGAAGGTCAACCGCTAGATGTATCAGAAGAACTACCAATAAAAGACCATGTGGTAATCTGCGGTTATGGGCGCGTGGGCAGAAATTTGGTGAAGTTGTTGCAGCAACACGATTTGCCCGTGGTGGTGATAGACCAATCAGAAAGTAGAATTCAGCAGTTGCGGGAGGCGGGTGTGCCTTATGTGTATGGTAATTGTGTGAGTCTCCATGTTTTAGAAGCGGCGGGAGTTAACAATGCTTCATGTATGGCGATCGCACTTCCTGACCCCATGAGTACTCGTCTTTGTTTAAAACGCGCTTTGGAATTATCGCCAGAATTAGATTTGGTTGTCCGCGCTACCAAAGATAAAGATATTGAGGTGCTTTACCAATTGGGTGCCAGAGAAGTTGTCCAACCAGAGTTTGAAGCAAGTTTGGAAATGGCAACTTATTTATTAACAGGCTTAATGTCGCTAACTGTCATACAGCGAGAAATGCAGGAAATTCGCGAACGTCATTATTTAGATTTGCGACCGGAACAATCAGCATCTGAAGTCCAGCGCGATTTACAGCAAGCAACTCAAGATTTAAATCGTCGCTGGTATAGTTTACCATCAGCTTCGCCCTTGGTCGGTATGACTTTAGAAGAAGCGGATATGCGCTATTTAACAGGGGTGAGTTTGATGGCAATTCGCCGCGCTAACGGTGAAGAAATAGATTATCCGCCAACTGGTACAATATTGGCAGAAGGCGATCGCCTATTAATAGTTGGTGCAGATGAAGAATTCGCAGCTTTGGATGAATTCGCTAAAGGTAAAGCTGCTATCCCTGGAGAAAATAGCGCTTGTCAGTGGATGAATGTCAATGCCGATTCTTCCTTTATCGGTAAAACCTTGGCAAATCTCGATATTCGCCGGGAATATGGCGTACAAGTACAAGCAATGCGCCGAGATGGCAAATTTATCCGCTTTCCTGATGAGAACATGGACTTGCGAACTCACGACCAAGTGCTTTTGTGCGGTAGTTTGGCAAATTTAAATCAACTACAAGACTTGCTGGCGCCTTTTAAACCAGTACCGTTGTCCATCCCAGTTGTCAAAGCCGGTGAAGCCGAAGCACTCAAAGAGTTTCTACCTATGGATACCAGACTAGAGTGAAACTGAATGACCTGCGGTCATTATCCTAAGCCTGATGTTTTCGTCAACGGTGACGGCTTAACCCGATGAATGTCACTCTTGCAGGAGTATAATTATGAGCGATCGCACTCCCCTCAGACACAGAGTATGGTTGAACCTCGCCCAGACCCTAGACAGTAAAATTTTCCTTATCAGTAAGCAAAACTTAGGCAAAAGCCGACAAACGTTTGTTGTGTCGGCTTCACAATTTGAGTACACCTAAACATAACTCTTGAGCAGTAAGTACTTTACTACTTTAAAAGGATGATACCTAATCGCAAACCATCTGCTGCCCTTAAAATAATGTAACCTTTTGTGTAACTCAGAGTGGATGCTGGTACTCTTTGTGGAGAGGGGCGACCCCTCACTTGAAAACTACCTAAAATTTCTACTACCCGAACCCTAGTATTGACAAGGGGATGGTCTTCTTCTATTGGATCTGGACCTAGTTGTCGAGCCTCTTTATAGCTCATTAAACTAGACTTGATGACTGTTGATTTACTTGCTTTAAAGCGTTTTGCTACTATCTTAAGTGCCGTTTCAGCAGCAACTGATTCGCCAATATCCGCAGTTGGGTCGGCTGGAGGTGAAAAACCTGGTAACGGATCATTATTTACAGGAGGTAGTTGGCGTTTAGCGTCTTCAGGATTTGGTGCTGGTTCTACGTTCATAAGTAAAAGTTGAGAACTTGCCTGATTCTTTTGAGCTATGGCTTGGTTCTCACATGAAGAGGTAAGAAGTCCAATTGCAAATAAAACTATGGTTGGAATCAGTTTCTTCATAATAATCAATTCTTTCATAAATTTATTAACACTGTTTTATGAAAGTATTATTTAAGTTAATTTACTGAAGTAATGATTAATAAATATAATAATCCAATTTGATTTTTGAAAAACCCTACGAGAGAATACGGAGGAGCGGTTGTTGGGATTGGTGCAAGATATAAGAAATTAGACATAGGAGTGAAAATTAATTATGCGTTGCCCGAAACCCTTGTAGAGACGTAGCACTGCTACATCTCCACGACTTTTCTGGAGATGTCTATTATTAACAAGCAAGTCCCTAATGACAAAATCAGGCTACATGGTTAAAGGGAAGTCTAGTTATTTGATTATATACTTCTGCATTCTCTTCAAGAGCTTGGCGTATATCGTATTGCGTTTGTAAATTCAACCAAAACTGAGCGCTGTTACCAAAATAGTGAGATAAACGCAAAGCTGTATCTGCTGTAATACTGCGTTTCCCAGATAAAATCTCACTAATTCGCGTTTGAGCTACACCTATATCTTTGCTCAACCGATAGGGGGTAATATTTAGCAGTTCTAAAAATTCTAGTTGCAGGATTTCACCAGGATGTATATTTGGCAAACGGTTGTTATCCATAATTATTTCCATGCGTCAGTGGTAATCGACTATTTCAACATCCGATGTATTATTCTCGTCTGTCCAAACTAAGCAAATTCACCATTGATCGTTAATACGAATACTGTATTGTCCAATTCTATCGCCAACGAGCTTTTCTAAACGATTACCAGGTGGAACGCGCAAATCGTTAATTGATGTTGCAGCGTCAAGGATGAGCAGTTTCCGTAAAGCAGTTTTTTGGATCTCAGACGGATACTGAGAAGATTTAAAGCCTTCAAAGGTAAGCTTTGTTTCTTCAGATTTAAAACTAACAATCACAATACTATCGTCAAGCGTTAGTATACAGCAAATATAAATTGCAATGGCAAAAATACTCATTAACCGTTCTCAAAGAACAGCGCAATACTTTATTGAAAACTTGGGAAATAAAGTGCAACTAGACCGATCGCACTCCTCCGCGTCCAGGTAGTGCGATCGCCTCCTATATTACGGAGCGTTAAGGCTTACCTAAGAAATCTTTTTTGCCAAGTTCTACACCGCAGTGCCGGAGAATGTCATACGTTGTTGTGACATGGAAATAAACGTTTGGCAAAACAAAATATAACAGAAATGGCATTCCTGTAAAAGATAGGCTGTTTTCACCCACTTTAAGGGTAATTGCTTTCTCTTCCGAACCATCAATTTGTTCGGGTTTAAATGTTTCTAAATAAGAGATAGTTTTCTGAACGCGGTCAATAAGTTCGGACAATGTAGTTTCATTATCCTCAAACTGGGGTGCTTCTGTGCCTGCTAATTGTGCGGCACCTCTCTTTGCTATGTCACAGGCAATTTGTACTTGTGTTGACAATGGAAACATATCTGGAAATAGACGAGTATTGACCAACACATGCTGATCTATCTTTTTGGTTTCTGCATATTTAGCACCTTTTTCAAGGATACCTACAAGGTTATTCAATGAGCGAATACACACTGGTACTGAAGCTTGATACATTGAAATAGTCATTGATATTTCTCCAGAAATTGTTAGACAGATATACCCCTGCGTATTATCTCGTGGTTTGTCTCAGAAATCAAATATGATTCCTATACTAACTTTTAGGCTTAATATAGGCGATCGCTTGTTTCCAAACTGTGGTTTGCTGGCTGTTTTCATCGGCAATACAGATACAATGTGCATCTTGCCATAAAACTCTTCCCGTTAGCACATCACCAGTCAGCAGCTTAAATTCTACTGGTGTCGTTTGTTTAATCAGGTTTTGAACTTGTCTAATACTGGGTAATGAAGTGTCAAATTCAGTAATCATTTTTTGTAATGATAGTAGATAGTGGTTAGTAGAGACGCGATAACCTGTGTCTGTACGTGGTTAGTAGAGACGCGATAACCTGTGTCTGTACCTGGTTAGTAGAGACGCGATAACCTGTGTCTGTACCTGGTTGTAGTACATTTTGACTACTAGCAACGCTCCAACGCTCCAACTAACAATTCCTAATCATTGATAATTCATCCTTGGAGAAATGGCAATCGAATTTACTAAGTATCACGGTTTGGGCAATGACTTTATTTTGATTGACAATCGCTCGTCATCAACACCAGTTATCACTCCAGAGGAAGCAGTCAAGTTGTGCGATCGCCACTTTGGTATCGGTGCTGATGGTGTTATTTTTGCCTTGCCAGGAACAAATAACACTGATTACACAATGCGGATTTTCAACTGCGATGGTTCGGAACCGGAAATGTGCGGTAACGGGATTCGCTGTTTTGCGGGCTTTGTGGCTGATTTAGAGGGCGAATCTCGAAACAAAGATAAATATCAAATTCATACCCTTGCTGGGGTCATTACACCCCAACTGATGCCCGATGGTCAAGTTAAGGTGGATATGGGTCTTCCTCGACTACTGGCTGGAGAAATTCCCACAACCTTAGTCAGTGCTGATGAAAAGGTAATTAATATTCCGTTGCAGGTAGCGGGTAAATCTTGGGATGTCACCTGTGTAAGTATGGGAAATCCTCACTGCATCACCTTTGTGGAAGATGTAGCTGCAATTCCCTTAGAAGCGATCGGTCCTGAGTTTGAGCATCACCCAGCTTTTCCCCAAAGGATAAATACTGAATTTGTGGAAGTGGTGCGCCGCGACTACGTGAAAATGCGAGTATGGGAAAGAGGTGCGGGTATCACTTTAGCTTGCGGAACTGGTGCTTGTGCAACGTTGGTGGCGGTCGTTTTGACCGGAAAGTGCGATCGCACTGCTACTGTTGAACTTCCCGGTGGACCGTTGTTAATTGAATGGTCAGACGAGGGACGGCTTTATATGACTGGACCTGCCGAAAAAGTTTTCGCAGGCAAATTATAACTTAGAAATTTCATCAATCACCAAGACACTAAGACAAAAAGAAAATATTCAACAAGCGTAAATAATTTCTTTCCCGTTTTTAGGGTCTTGGGGGTTCCATTGAAAAATATTTTGACTTTTGTTGCACACCTTGACAATCATTATCGGCTTAAGCTGTTGTCAAAAGCCAATGTGTCAATTTTCAAACTGACATATTAGCTATATACACTATTTATTTATTAGCATTATCTTTTTATCATCACATCTTTATATTTTATTAAATATAATTGCTCTGCATTATCTAAATAAGTAAAACAAAATATTTATTTCTCTGGTATCAGGGATAAATGAAGTATGAATCTCGAACAAATAATTTCCCCTTTTCTTTATCAAGCTGTTATAAAAAAATACGAATCCGGACTTTATCGAGATGCGATACTTGCAGCTACATTTCAATTGCAAGAGTGCATTAGGGCTAAAGCTGATTTAGACACGTCGCAAATCACAGCTAATTTTGACTGCATCAATGAGGTGTTTGGAATGCCGAAACCACTGATTAAAGTCAATAGCATGAATACTGTTGGTGAAGTGTATGAACAAATGGGATTTGAGAAAATTCTAGAGGGAATATGGCAGGGTATTAGATATTCTCGAATTCATACTGAATCTTTGGATGATGAAGCTACGGCTTATGCCATCATTGTTTTTATAGATTATCTCATAAATCGCATTCAAAATAGCATCAACGTCCAATATGAACTAACTAAAGATTAATTATCGTAGTCACGACTTCAGTCGTTTCTTAAAAAACTAAAAAAATTGCAAAATCATAATAAATTATTTTGATTTAACCTCCATAGAGCTATTAACCCTAATTACCTAAAAGTATTTTCTTAAAACTGCGCCCTTCACCATGCTTTCGGGTAAGAGTAAAATATAAACATGTAATGTGACAAAATTTTTGTAGACAGAATACCAATAAAGGTGATCATACAGAAAATTTTGATATGTCGTCTGTACCGATCGCCTGTGCAGCAGACGACAAATTTTGAGACAATGCTGGAAACTTCCGTAAAATCATCATTCTGTAAGTGATTCATCCAATCGGGTGAATGCGATCGCATCTATATAGAACTACCCTGAAGAAGAGGCTAATGTGCTTTCGTACTGATTATTAGCTGCTGTAATACATCAGTTGCTTGTGTATAGAAGGGTTATAAAGTGAATCAAACTGTGAAATTGCCATATACACCAGATTTTCATCAAGAAACTTTGCCCCTGCTAGAAAAAATTGCCGCAAATTTACCGGGGATGATTTTTCAATTCGTTCAGCAGTCAGATGGTTCGCAGTTTGTTTTCTATGCGAGTTCTGGCTGTCGAGAAATGTGTGAATTAGAACCAGAAGCTGTGCAAACAGACTTTCAAATATTACGCAAACTAATTCATCCCCAAGATGCGATCGCCTTTGAAGAATCTGTCAGATATTCTGCCTCTACTTTGACTCCTTGGCAATGGTCTGGACGCATCATCACCCCTAGTGGTAAGCTTAAGTGGATTAAAGGTGCCTCTCGTCCAGAAAGACAAGCTGGAGGTGATATCCTTTGGGATGGCTTGGTGATGGATATTACTGAGTGGCAAGCCGCGCTGCACGATCGCAAGCAAGCTGAATCAAAATTGCGCGAGAGTGAAGCGCGTTATAAAGCAATTTTAGATGCTATCCCCGATTTAATGTTTCGCATCAGTCGAGATGGCGAGTATCTCGATTTTAAAGGTGAAGGGGCAAATCTGGCTATTCCCCCAGAAAACATTATCGGTAAGAATCTGCGGGATTTATTGCCATCGGATGTTGTTTTAGACAGCCTTCATGCGATCGCTAAAACTTTGGATTCGCAAACTTTACAATCTCTAGAATACCAACTATCAACGCCTCTAGGTATGCGAAATTATGAAGCGCGGTTGGTAGTCAGCGGACAATATGAAGTATTAGCTGTTGTACGTGATATTACTGAGCGCAAACAATCAGAAATTGAGTTAGCAAATCTTGCGGAAAAGTTTTCCAAGGCTTTTTGTTGCAGTCCAAATCCAATTACCATCAGCACCTTGGAAGATGGACGCTTCATAGAACTTAACGACAGTTTTGTGAAACTCTCAGGTTATGAGCGAGAAGAAGCAATTGGTCGTACTGCTTTTGAGTTGAATATTTGGGTCAACCAAAGCGATCGCCAAAAATTATTGCACGAGTTGCATTCCAATGGAGCGGTTCGCAATCTAGAATTTGAATTTAGAAAAAAGTCTGGCGAATTTGGCTTTGGAACGGTTAGCGCCGAAATTATTGATTTGAATGGGATGCGTTACATTCTGTCTATCACTCATGATATCACACAACGCAAGCGAACAGAAGCTCAATTACAATTGACATCACAACGCGATCGCTTGTTAACGGAAACTTTAGCGCGAATCCGCACTTCTCTTAATTTAGACCAAATTCTCCAAACCACTGTAAACGAAGTGCGACAATTTTTGCAAGCAGACCGAGTTTTTATTGGTCTAAATGATGGTCATAAAGAAGGCAGAATTCTCGCAGAATCAGTAGATCCAAAGTATTCATCAGTTATAGACTGCAAGATTAAAGATCCAGTTGTCATCCAAGAAATGAAAAGGCTACTGACAACTAATCGCGTCCGTCTGGTGGAGGATATCGAGCAAATCAATGTATCTCCCACTCTTAAAGCACATTATCAGCAATTCCAAACGCGGGCGACTTTAGCAGTCCCAATTATGTTAAATGGTGAATTCTTTGGAGCCTTGATTGCTAACCAATGCTCTCATCCTCGCCATTGGCATCAAATGGAAATTGATTTACTAAAACAAATGTCAGAACAGTTAGCGATCGCTATCCAACAAGCTCAACTATATCAGGAATTGGCAGCACTCAACACGAATTTAGAACAACAAGTAGAAGAACGTACAGCCCAGTTACAGCAGAAAATGCAGGAGCTCCAAGAAATCAATCGAGTGAAAGATGTGCTATTACACACAGTTTCTCACGATCTGCGAACTTCAGTCATGGGTAATTTGATGGTGCTAGAGAATTTGCTTAAAAATGGGGAAGTGGGGAATGGGGACTCTTTACTAGAAACTGGGAAAATAGCAACAGATGTAGAAGAATTTACTCCCCCCCCTCC